>NZ_JBHVCT010000013.1:0-100441 GCF_042803195.1 Streptomyces sp. NPDC057428 | reverse complement strand
CAACACCGCAGGTCGAGTGACCTGCGGTGTTGAACGCCAAGCTCAGACGGGCGGCAGCAGGTGCGCCGCGTGCCCCGCCACCGGGACGATCAGGGCCGCCAGCCGTCCGGCGGGACCGTCCGCTGTCTCCTGGGCCAGCAGCTCGGCCACCACGGCGGCGGTCTCCTCGTCCGAGGCCGCGGTGGCCGCGAGCAGGGCGATCAGATGGTCGACCAGCCAGCTGCGCAGGACGGCGGCCGACGGCAGCTTCTCCTCGTCCAGCCAGATCAGGGACGCGGCCTCCACTGCGGCGATCCAGGTGCGCACCATCATCCGCAGCCGGGGCCCGGCGGGTTCCTGTCCCGGCCCGGAGCCACGCCCGAGGTGGAGCAGGATCTGCTCGGCGGCGGCCCTGCGCACCCCGTCCACGATCGTCGTCGTGCGTGAGGTCTCCGCCACGCTGCCGCCGCGCAGCAACGCGCTGAAACCGGCGTCGTGCTGGTCGACGAAGCCGAGGTAGCGGTCCAGGACACGGCTCACCCGCTCGGTCGGCGGGCCGGCGGCGGGCTCCGCGAAGCACAGCGTGAGCTGGTCGGCGGCGGACCCGAGAGCCGCCTCGTACAACTGCTGCCTGCCGCCGGGGAAGTAGCGGTAGACGAGCGGGCGGGAGACCCCGGCCGCGACCGCCACCTCGTCGATCGAGACGTCGTCCGGCGCCCGGTGCGCGAAGAGCGTGAGCGCCGCGCCGAGCAGTTGGGTGCGGCGCTCCTCGACACCGAGCCGTCGGTACGCGCGGGCCGGCGGTGCTGCGGGTGCGGAGGTCATACTCCGAAGCCTAAGCGCTCCCTCCACAAGGGGGAGCGGCCTCAGGCCAGCAGACCCGAGCTCTTCCACAGCCTGCGCCCGACTCCGCCCAGCACCCCGATGTCGTCGAAGAAGTCGGTGAGCCGCTTCGCCCCCGTCTGCATGACCTCGGCCCGGTGCCCGCTCGCCTTCACCTGGGCGACGGCCTCGTGGCGGTCCAGGCCGATGTTGTCGTACACCTGCGGGTTGACGAAGCACACGGAGAAGACGCGCGCGGCCTCCCCGCAGCTCAGCCTGGTCATGCGCCGCTCCCAGGAGGGCGCGGTCGCCATCTGGCGGCGCAACTCCTCGCGCGCGTAGCGCACATGACGTGCCTCCTCGACGACGTGGATGCGGGTCACTCCGCGTACGAGCGGCTGGACGCGCTCGTCGGGGAAGGTGAGCCGCTGCATCCAGTCCAGGATCTCCTCGCCGAGCAGGGTCGCGGCGAAGGAACCGGGGGTGGTGGAGACCGTCTTCAGCACCCGCGCCAGGTTGTGGTAGCGCTGCGGCACGGGGTAGGCGGGGGCGCCGCCCCACTCGATCATGCGGGCGAACATCATCGAGTGCCGGCACTCGTCCGCTATCTCGGTGAGGGCGTAGCGCACGTGCTTGCTGGTCACGGACTTGTCGTAGATGTGCCGGACGAGCAGCTGCATGAGGATGATCTCGAACCAGATGCCGAGGGAGGCCAGTGACGCCGCCTCGTGGCGCGCCAGCTCCATCCGCTGGTCCTCGGACATCTTCCGCCACAGCGGGGTGTCGTAGAGGGAGACCAGCTCCGGCGGCCAGAACCACTTGCCGTCCTCCACGGCCGAGTCCCAGTCGAGTTCGGTGTCAGGGTCGAAGGAGTGCTTGGCGGAGGCCTCCAGCAGCCTGACGGCGACCTGTTCGCGGTCCTTGAGCGGGCCGAGCGCGTCGCGCAGGGCCTGGATGTCCTCGTCGGTCACTGTCGTCATGGCTGTGGGCCCCTCGCACATGGGTTACCGGCGGTCGGTTCTCTGCTCAGGATTATGAGACTGCCTGTCAGCAAGCCAGTCAATCCCTTGTGCGCGACTTGTTGACCGCGTGTCTACCAACGTGTGAACCTGCCAACTGACCGCAGCACCACGGAACGTACGATCCTCGCCAGGCGAAGGAGCTGTCCGTGTCGACACACGACCTTTACGTCACCCCGCCCCCGGCGCCGACATGGCAGGTCCCTGCCACCGGCGCCGCTCGCTTCAGCTGGGACTACGACGACGGGCGCGAGCGCCTCCTCGCCCTCTACCAGAAGGGCAAGGACAAGCAGTGGGACGGCAACAAGCGCATCGACTGGAGTCTGGAGGTCGACCCGGCCGACCCCCTCGGAACCCCGGACGAGGCCCTCACGCTCTACGGGACGCCGCACTGGGCGAAGATGACCGAGCGGGATCGCGGCGAACTGCGCAAGCACTACACCTCCTGGCAGTTCAGCCAGTTCCTGCACGGTGAGCAGGGCGCCATGGTGTGCGCCGCCCGCATCGTCGAGTCGGTACCCGACCTGGACGCGAAGTTCTACTCCGCAACGCAGACGATGGACGAGGCGCGGCACGCGGAGATCTACGGCCGCTTCCTGCACGAGAAGATCGGAATGCTCTACCCGGTCAACGGCAACCTCCAGGGGCTGCTCGGCGACACCCTGCGCGACTCCCGCTGGGACATGCCCTACCTCGGCATGCAGGTGCTCATCGAAGGGCTCGCGCTGGCCGCGTTCGGCATGATCCGCGACACCACGACCCGGCCGCTCCCCAAGCAGATCCTCGCGTACGTCATGCAGGACGAGGCCCGGCACGTCGCCTTCGGGCGGATGGCGCTGCGCGACTACTACAAGCAGCTGAGCGACGCCGAACTCGGCGAGCGCGAGGAGTTCGTCATCGAGGGCTGCCACCTGATGCGCGACCGGCTCAGCGGCGTCGAGGTCCTGGAGAACTTCGGCATCGGCAAGCAGGAGGCCAAGGCCCTGTCCGAGCACTCGGAGTACCTGCAGCTCTTCCGCAAGCTGCTCTTCAGCCGGATCGTCCCGTGCGTCAAGGACATCGGCCTCTGGGGCGAGCGGCTCCAGAAGGCCTACGTCGACATGGGCGTCTTCGAACTGGGCGACTCGAACCTCGACCTCCTGATGGCCCAGGACGAGGAGATCGCCGAACAACTCGACCGGGACCGCTTCGCGGTGGAGGAGCAGGAGCGGGTGGCGGAGGTCGCCGAAGCGATAGCCGAGGGCCGCGCGCACGGGTGAAGGGGTCCGCGCCCTCCGTACGGCCCGGGCGTGTCCGTTCCCGGCCTGATGCCATGCCCAGGGGCTCCGCGTCCGCACCTAGCAGGTCGATCCGGGCGAGAGCCGCTTCCAGGGCCGAGGTCATGGAACCCAAGTCTCAGTCCTCCAGGGCGGCCTCCATCACCGCCCGGGCGATAGGGGCGGCGTCGCCGCCGCCGCTGACATCGGCCCGGACCGCCGACGCGTCCTCCACGACCACCGCGACGGCGACCGCCGGCCGGCCGGAGTCCGGTGCCTGCGCCCAGGAGATGAACCAGGCGTAGGGGATCCCCGAGTTGCCGACGCCGTGCTGGGCGGTACCTGTCTTGCCGCCGACCCTCACACCGTCGATCGCCCCGTTCGACCCCGTCCCGTTCTCCACGACGTCGACCATCATCCGCTGGAGCTGCTGGGCCGTCGCGGGGTTCATGGCGCGGTGGTACGACTCGTTGCCCTGCTGCCGGACCGTGTCGCCGTCGTCGGTGGTCACCCGGTCCACCAGCCGGGGGCGCATCAGTTCGCCGCCGTTGGCCACGGCCGAGGCGACCATCGCCATCTGCAGGGGGGTCGCCGCCGTGTCGAACTGGCCGATGGAGGACAGGGCCAGCTGGTCGTCGCTCATGTCCGAGTCGAAGTTGCTGCGGGCCACCCGGGAGGGGATCTTGAGGTCGTTGTCGTTGAACCCGAACCTGTCCACCGCCTCCAGCATCCCCTCCAGCCCCACTTCGACGCCGAGGTGCGCCATCACCGTGTTGCAGGACACCCGGATCGCCTCCGCCAGGGACGCCTTCCGGCAGCCCCTCGCCTCGTCGGGCAGCACGGTGGACGTGCCGGGCAGGACGTACGGGGACGGGGTGTCCGTGTCGGCGTCCGGATCGGTGACCACCCGCGCGTCCAGCGCCGCCGCCGCGGTCACGATCTTGAAGGTGGAACCGGGCGGATAGGTCTCCCGGATGGCCCGGTTGAGCAAAGGCTGGCTGGGCGCGCGGTTGAGCCGTGCCCAGGCGTCGGTGACGGACGAGCCCGTTCCGGAGAGCACCTCGGGGTCGTACGACGGGGAGGTGACGAGGGCCAGGATGCGGCCCGTGGCCGGATCCAGCGCCGCGACCGCCCCGCGCCGGCCGTCCAGCCCCTCGTACGCGGCCCGCTGGGCCGACGCCTTGATGGTGGTCACGACGTCGCCACCGGGCTGCGGGCTGCGGGTGACGTCCCCCCACAGCGGGAGCGGGGCGAGGATCGGGTCGGTCCCCGACAGGATGCCGTCCTCGGCGTTCTCCAGCAGCGTCGTGCCGTAGGTCTGCGAGGCGTAGCCGGTCACCGGCGCGTACAGCGGGCCGTGCCGGTAGGTGCGCTCGTACGCCAGCTGTTCCCCGGTGTCCCGGGAGCCCGTGACGGGCTCGTCGCCCACCAGGATGTTGCCGCGCGGCCGGTCGTAACGTTCGATCGTGGTGCGGCGGTTGGCGGAGTTGGAGTTGAGTTCGTCCGCCTCGAAGATCTGGACACGGGCCGCGTTCGCCAGCAGGGCGACCAGCAGGAGCAGGCAGAATCCGGCGGCACGCCGGATGTAGCGGATCACGTTTCCTCCCGGTCGGCGGCGGCATCGGGGTCCGGCGTGCGGGCCACGTCGCTGACCCGGATGAGCAGGGCCACGATGATCCAGTTGGTGACGACCGACGAACCGCCCTGGGCAAGGAAGGGCATCGCCATCCCGGTCAGCGGGATCAGCCCCATCACCCCGCCCGCGATCACGAAGACCTGGAGCGCCAGGATCGAGGCGAGCCCGATGGACAACAGCCGTCCGAAGGGGTCCCGCAGCGCCAGACCGGCCCGGAAGCCGCGGGCCACGAGCAGCGCGTACAGCATGAAGATCGCGGTGAGGCCGGCCAGGCCGAGCTCCTCGCCCGCGGTGGCCAGGATGAAGTCGGACTTGGCCGCGAAGCCGATGAGGATGGAGTGGCCGAGCCCCAGCCCGGTGCCGAGCAGCCCGCCCGCGGCGAACGCGAAGAGGGACTGGGCGAGCTGGCTGGGCCCCTGCCCGGCCTCGATCGTGGCGTACGGGTTCAGCCAGTCCTCCACCCGGCTGTGCACATGGGGTTCGAACGAGCCGACGACGAAGGCGCCGGCGGCGGCGAGCAGCAGACCGACGGCGATCCATCCGGTGCGGCCGGTGGCGACGTACAGCAGGATCACGAACAGGCCGAAGAAGAGGAGCGAGGTGCCGAGGTCCCGTTCGAGGACGAGCACGCCGACGCTGAGCAGCCAGATCGCGACGATCGGGCCCAGGACCCGGCCGGTGGGGAGCTGGAGTTTCCAGATCCTGCGCCCGGTGTACGCCAGCGCGTTGCGGTTCGCCGCCAGGTAGGCGGCGAAGAACACGGCGAGCAGGATCTTGGCGAACTCGCCGGGCTGGAAGGAGAGTCCGCCGATGCGGATCCAGATCTTCGCGCCGTTCACCGCGGGGAAGAAGATCGGGACGATCAACAGCACCAGCGCCACCGCGACCGACAGATAGGCGTAGCGCTGGAGCACCCGGTGGTCGCGCAGGACCACGACCACGGCGATGAAGAAGGCGACGCCGAGCGTCGACCAGATCAGCTGGGTCGTCGCCGCCTGGTTCCTGGGTGTCTCCAGGTCGAGGCGGTAGATCAGCACCAGGCCGAGCCCGTTCAGCAGGACCGCGATGGGCAGCAGCAGCGGATCGGCGAAGGGCGCGCGGAAGCGGACCGCGAGATGGGCGAGCAGGGCGAGGAGGCCGAGACCGGCGCCGTACCCGGCGACATCGGGGGGTACGGCGTCGTTCCGGGCGAGGCCGACGGCCGCGTAGCCGTAGACGGAGATGAGCACGGCCCCGATCAGGAGCGAGAGCTCCACCCCGCGCCGCTTGGGCAGGCGTAGCTCGGGCGGTCGTGCCTCCGCCGTCGTTGCGGTCATGCCCCGCAACGTAGCAAGCGCCGGGTGCTATTTCCCTTATGTCAGCTTCGTGGCACCCTTCGGCGGGCGAACGGTGCCGGGCTCAGTGCTGGTACGGGTTCTGGCCCTGGGGAGGCGCGTAACCGGGCTGCTGCTGTGCGGCGCCGTACGGATTGCCGTCCTGGCCGCCGTGGCCCGCCTGGGCCAGGAGCTGGTCGGCCTGCTCCTTCGGTATCTTCCGCTCCCCGCCGCAGAAGGTGCACTGGGTCGCGTACTTCGTGGAGAAGGGGAACAGCGGGACGAAGAACAGCGTGAACTTGGTGACCCGCTTGCGCAGGGTGTGCGCGGCGGGGTTCCCGCACCAGCCGCACACCATCGTCAGTACCGCCAGCTGGTGGAGATACCCCTTGGTGCCAAAGATGATCATGATGTGGATCCCTTCCCCGTGTCTTTCCGAAGTGCCCGCCGGCACAGCGCCAGCAGCTTCTCGTCCTCATGAGTGTCGTGACTGCCGTAGCCGCCGTCCATCGCGTTGTGGCGGCGTACGGAGAGGAGCTCCGCACGCAGCACCCGCGTCGCGTCCGACCCTGCCCCAGCGGGCCCCATCCGCGCCAGGCATTGCGCGACCCGGACTCTGACGTGACGGTTCTTCTCCCAGGCCGAGAGCAGCACCGGCAGCACGTCACCGGTCCGGCCCGAGACCTTCCACAACGCGATCGCCGCCTCGACGCGCAGCCACAGCTCGTCGTGCGCCAGCAGGGCCTTCAGCCGTGGTGCCACCACCTCGGCGCTCCTGCCCAGTGCTCCCAGCGCGCTCGCCGCCGCCCGGCAGTCGTGCACCTGCTCGGTACGCAGACCCTCCGCCAGCACCGGGAGGACCGCCCCGGTGTCCCCTGTGATCGCCCACAGGGCCTCGGCGGCCTCCGTCGCGGCCGCGGTGCCGGGCCGGGCGATCAGACGGCGCAGCTCGGGCACGGCGCACTCCGCATCGGTGCCGAACGAACCCAGCGCCCGCAGTGCGGCCGTGCGCAGCCATTCCCCCCGGTACTCGGGAGCCCCACGCAGCACCCGCAGCACCTCCGGTGCCGCCTCGCCCGCCCGCAGGGCGGTCAGTCCCCCGAGCAGCGGACTCGCCCGGTCGTAGGCACCCTCGTCCAGGCCGACCTCGCCCAGCCGGCGGCGCAGCGTCCCGGCGAGCGGGGCCGCCGCCGCCCCGAGGTGACCGATCGCGAACCCCACGTCGTGAGGGACCTCCGGCCGCTCCAGCGCCGCCGCGAGGGCGGGCAGGACCCGGGCGTCACCGAGCCTGGCCAGTGCCTTCACCGACGAGCCGAGGCCGGGCGGTCCGCTCGCCCAGTCCTTCACCCAGGACCCGGGATCCGCCGCCACCCTCGCGGCGAGGGCATCGGCCGCCGGTGCGGCCAGGCCGAAGAGCTCCTCCAGTACGTGCGAGGCGGCGTCGGCCAGCCGTTGCTCCGGATCGGCCAGATGCCCGCCGACCAGCCTCACCAGGCCCTCGTACGAACCGCGCCAGGCCCGCATCAGCCCCCCGCTCATCCGCACGGCGTCGATGCGCTGCCAGGGGTCCGGGCTGCCCAGCTGGTCCGTCAGCAGCGCCGTGCGGTCCGCGACCCGGTCGTCCAGGCCGCTGTGCAGGGTCCGCAGCAGGTCGGCGGCCCACGGGGTGCTGCGGCCCGCGGACTCCTCGGCGGACAGCGCCCGCAGCTGACCCACCAGCGTGGGCGCGGTGGTGGTCCGGTCGCCCGTCGCGTCGTCCGTGCCCGGAGCCGGGGACGGCGACGGCTCCGGGGCGGCGGCCTGTGAACGCAGCTCGCTCAGCAGCCCCGCGACCACCCGCACGACGTCGCCGGGCAGCGCGTCCGGTGCGCATCTGGCCAGCTGGGCGAGGGCCGCGAGCCGCAGCCCCGGCGGGTAGGCCCCGGCGGCGAGCCCGCTCAGCCAGTTGGCCACCTGCCCCGCCAGCGGCCGGTGGCGCAGCGCGACCCGGCCCGCGGCCTCGACGAGCGCGAGCCGCACCTCGTCGTCCTTCTCGACCGGCAGTCGCTCCCGCAGCAGTGCCAGCACCCGGGCGGGTCTGCCGTGCAGCGTGGCGAGGGCGAGCGGAGCCGCGAGGCGCACCCCGGGGTCCTTGTCGGCGACGAGCCCGAAGAACACCGAGGAGCCGGCGGAGACGGCGGCCGCCGCCATCGCGTAGTTCGCGACTCCCTCGATCTCGTCCTCGTCCAGCTCGGACAGTTCGTCCTCGTCGGTCTCGTCCAGGTCGATGCCGCCGATGCTCGTGAGCAGCTCGACTATGCCGCCCCGGTCGCGTATCCCCGGATCCGCGGCCAGCTCGAAGAGGAAGGGGATGCAGGCGAGGGTGCAGGCGTATACGTCGCCCTGGTGGTGCACCGCGCCGTACATCCCGTCCAGCGCGCTCTCGCGCTCCGCCGGATCGGCCGAGGCGAGCCCGTGGAGGAGGCCCGGCACATCGTCCGCCGGGCCGTAGGCATGCTCCATCGAGGCCCAGTCGACCTCGTCGATCCCCGCGAACACGCCACACCCTCCCCGTGTCTTTCCTCCGCTCCCGGGAACCGCGTCCGGGAAGCAGCGTCTGGGCAGAGTGTGCACCACCGCCAGGACAATCCACACCCACCACTTGCCGCCTTTCCCCGCCACACCCGCCGGGGCTGTGAACGGGCTGTGTGCGGCCTGTTCCGATCAGAGGTCACCCGACAGGCTCTCAGTCGCCGGGCAGGGGGCGGGCCTGCCCGGGATCGTTCAGCGGGCCGAACAGATCGCCGTACCGGTCCAGCCGCGCGGGCATGTCGCCCGCCAGGAAGACCAGCTCGGCCGGATCACCGCAGGCCTCGATCTCGTCCCAGGTGACGGGTGCGGAGACTGTCGGGCTGCTCCTCGCGCGCAGGGTGTAGGGGGCGGCGGTGGTCTTCGCGGCGGCGTTCTGGCTGAAGTCCACGAACACCTTCCCGGGCCGGAGCGCGCGGGTCATCCGGTACACGGCCAGCTCGGGCAGAGCCCGCTGCGCCTCGACCGCCAGGCCCTTCGCGTACGCCGTCACCTCTTCGGAGGGCGTGGGCTCCAGGGGCACGAGCAGATGCAGGCCCTTGGAGCCGGAGGTCTTCCCGTACGAGGAAAGCCCGTCGGTGGCCAGCCGCTCGCGCAGCCAGAGGGCGACCGTGCGGCATTCGAGGATGCTCGCGGGCGGTCCGGGATCGAGGTCGAACACCATCAGGTCGGCGATCGCGGGGGAGTCCTGCCGCCACTGGTGGGTGTGGAACTCCACCACCATGTTGGCCGCCCACATCAGCGAGGGCAGATCCTCCACGAGCACCTGACGGGCTTCCGGCTCGTCGTGGCGGGGGACGGGGGCGGTGCGCACCCAGTCGGGTGTACCGGGCGGTGGATTCTTGGTGAAGAAGCGCAGCCCTTCCGGTCCGTCCGGATATCTGAGGAAGGACAGCGGGCGGCCCCGCAGGTGCGGGAGCATCGCGTCCGCCGCCGTGGCCGCGTAGTAGTGCAGCACCTCGCCCTTGGTGGTCCCGGTCGCCGGATACAGCACCTTGTCGAGATTGCTGAGCGCCAGGCGCCGCCCCTCCACCTCTGTGATCGGCGTCATACGATAAGAATCACACGAAATCGTACCGATGTGGTCGGTGCGGGCTGCGGGCGTTAGGGGTGAACGGTGAGGTCCATCTGGAACGGCGCCATCTCCTTCGGGCTGGTCAGCATCCCGGTCAAGCTCATGAACGCCACGGAGAACCACGCCATCTCCTTCCGGCAGATCCACCTCACCGACGGCGGCCGCATCCGGTACCGCAAGGTCTGCGAGCTGGACGAGGAGGAGGTGCCCGCCTCCGAGACCGTCAAGGCCTACGAGGGGGAGGACGGCACGGTGATCCCCGTGACCGACGAGGACCTCGCCTCACTCCCGCTCCCCACCGCCAAGACCATCGAGATCGAGGGATTCGTGCCCTCCTCGGCCATCGACCCCCTCCAACTGGACTCCGCCTACTACCTCCAGGCGAACGGGGTCCCCGCCTCCAAGCCGTACACCCTGCTCCGCGAGGCGCTGAGACGCAGCGGGAAGGTCGCCGTGGCCAAGTACGCGATCCGTGGCCGGGAGCGCCTCGGCATGCTGCGGGTGACGGGTGACGTCATCGCGATGCACGGCCTGCTCTGGCCGGACGAGATCCGTTCCCCCGAGGACGTCGCCCCGGACTCCGGGGTCAGGATCCGCGACGCCGAACTCGACCTGGCCGACGCCCTGATGAACACGCTCGGGGAGGCCGACCTCGACACGCTGCACGACGACTACCGCGAGGCGGTCGAGGAACTCGTCGCGGCGAAGGCGGCCGGTGAACCCGTCGCCCGGGAGGAGACAGAGGAGACCGGCGGCAAGGTCATCGACCTGATGGCGGCGCTGGAGAACAGTGTGCGGGCGGCCGAGGAGTCCAAGGGGGAGCGGGAGGACGGAAGGCACGCCGACGTTCACCCGATCGAGGGCCGCGCCCCCCGCTCCGGCGGCAGCGGCGGTAGCGGCGGTAGCGGCGGTACGGCGAAGAAGGAGGCGGCGCCGGGCGGGAGGGCACGGAAGGGGACCGCACCGGCGAAGTCCGCGGCGAAGAAGGCCCCGGCGAAGAAGGCGGCCTCCGGAAAGACGGCGCGAAAGAAGGCGACGACCGGGGACGCGGCGAAGAAGACCGCCACGGGCACCCGGAAGCGTTCCCGGCCTGAGTGAGCCCCGGGCCGCTCCGGTGGCCTCGCGCGGTCGCCCAGTGGCTCGATCTTGTGGCCGATGCCGCCCGTACAGGTGACGAAGCGGCCGTTTCCGAGGTCAGGGGCGAAGTGAAGGCCATGATGGACGCTATCCGGCGCCGGGTCTCCCCCTGGTCCGACCGGGCAACCGGAGCCGGTTCGGGGCACTTCGGCCCCGGACCGGCTCCGGAATGCCGTGCTCCCGATTCCGCGCGCCCGCTCTGCGCCCTGTCCGACGGCCGGACCGCCCGACAGGCTGGGGGAGACAGGGACGCCGGAGCGGTGAACAGAGGGGGCACGATGCAGGATCTCAAGGTCACGTCATGGCAGCTCTTCGGGCACGACCGGCTCTACGTGAATCTTCCGGACGGCACCGCGATCGGCTGGGCGGATCTGGGCAACGGCACCATCACGTTCCTGCACCCGCGATACCGGGACGCCGTGCTGGACGCGCTCGCCCGCCAGGTCCCGGACATGCCGGCCCTCCTCGGCGAGGACGCGCCGGCCGGGCCGCCCGTACCGCGAACCCCGCCGCAGGTCCCGCGCATCCCGCCCATGCGCGGGATGCGGAAGCGGGCGCCCGCACCGGACGGACCGGACGGGGCGCCCGACGCCGAGGGAGAGCAACAGCCATCCGCCGTGACGGAGACACGGGAGGAATCCCCACCCGTCGTGCCGGAGGATCAGCAGGAGCAGGAGCAGGAGCAGGAGCAGGAGCAGGAGCAGGAGCAGGAGCAGGAGCAGGAGCAGGAGGGAGGGAGGCAGCCCGGGCGGTCGAGTGGAGCGGCCGCGCTGCCCGCGCTGACGCCCGCGAGCGACCTCGCCGCCCGGCGGGCCGGCGAGGAACTCCGGGAACAGCTCGGTGAGTCCGTCGCCGGCACCCTCGTACGGGCGGCCACCGGCGCCCTGCGGCGGCACGGGGAGGCCGATCCGCGCCGGACCGCTCTCGCGGGGGAGCGACGGGTCGGGGCCGAGCTCCGGCGGCTGACGCGGCACGGCTGGCGTGTCCTGCACTCCGTGCCACTCCCCGACGGCACCTGGCTCGGGCACCTGCTCATCGGACCGGGCGGAGTGTTCGCCGTGAGCACCGAGCACCATCCCGGGGTATCCGTGCGGATCGCCGACGGGACCCTGCGGGCCGACGACGGCGACCCGCGGCCGTACGCGCTCGGCGCCCGCCCCGGTGCGCGGCTCGCCAGGACGGTGCTCCAGGGCCACTGCGCCTTCGACGTACCCGTCCAGACCGTACTCGTGTTCACCGGGGTCACCGAGCTCGAGGTGGTCGCCACCCCGGCCGGCGTCAGGGTCTGCAGGGAACGCCAGGTGTCCGCCCTCGCCCCGCTGACCGGGGTGCTCACCGCCACGCAGGTGGAGCGGGTCTACGACGTGGCACGCAACAGGGAGGCCTGGCGGGACGCGTGAGCCCGTGGCGCGGGCCGACTGCGCGGACTGCCACGGGGACGCGGTGCGGGACATCCGCGCCCTCCTCGACGGCGTGCCCGGTCATCCACCGCGACACCCCGGTGGCCCCGCCCGCCGTCTGAACGGTTTCTTCCGATCGGTCGGCCATCCGGCAGCCGTTCAGTCGATGCCCCGGCAGATGTGCGGCTCGCTCCCGTCGTCGTCCGGGTCCCCGGCCAGCAGCAGCGGCACCCAGAGGGGTACGACGGCGATGGGAAGGGCGGGAAGGGGCACGGGCGGTGGCTCCACCGTCCCGCGGTCCAGCAGCATCGTCTCCATCGACGAGTCCTCCTTCTTCGGGACGTACGGGATGTGCGGGGTGTGCGGTCAGGCGTGGCAGTCCGGCAGCCCGCCGTTGTAGGCGACCATCTCCTTGAACGAGGCGGCCACATCGATGCGGTCACCCGGGGCGAGGCCCCCGAGCTCCGCGTACGCGCGGTGCAGGTTGCCGACCAGCCGCTCGGGGTCCAGCAGTCCGCCGAACTCGCCGAGGTCCGCCTCCCGCGCGGCCCGCAGCGGGCCCAGGCCACGCCGCAGGCCGTCCTCGGCCAGCTCCCGGACGCGGACGAGGTAGGCCCGGGTCGCGTCGATGAGCTCGGGGCCGCCGACCGGGCCGTGGCCGGGGACCACCACCGCGGGCTCCATCGCCCGCAGCCGGCCCAGGGCTTTCAGCGATCCGGTCACGGACCCCATCAGGATGTACGGCGTCACCCCCGACCAGACCACGTCGCCGGTGAACAGGACGGACCGTTCGGGCACCCACGCCACGACGTCGTTCGCCGAGTGGGCGGGCCCCACGTGGAGCAGGTCGGTGCGCATGTCGCCGTGGTGCAGGGTGAGTTCGTCGCGGAAGGTGAGCGTGGGCAGGGTCAGCGGTGTCTCGCCCCACTCCACGCCGGGCCACAGATGGCGCAGGCCGAGACCGGCCTCCGCCGTGTCTGACCTGGTCCCCTCGTGGGCCACGATCACCGCACGCGGGGCGAACTGCCCGTTGCCGAAGGTGTGGTCGCCGTGGAAGTGCGTGTTGACGACGTGGTCAGGCCCGCCCGGCACGACGCGGGCCACCTCCTCGCGGAGCCGCCGGGTGCGGGACCCCGTCGCCGCCGTGTCCACGAGGACGGCGGAGTCCCGGCCGGCGACCAGTCCGGCGTTGTTCAGGCACCAGCCGCCCTCGGGCTGGACGAAGGCGTACACCCCGTCGGCGACCGGCAGCAGCGAGCCGGGCGGTGCGATGCCCGCAGCGGTGGCCGTGCTCATGCGGCGGCCTCCGCGGCGGGCAGGCGGCCGAAGCGGCCCTGGTGGAAGAGGAGCGGGTCCGCGGCGGACGGACCGCCGGACAGTGCGACGACCCGGCCGACGAGCAGTGTGTGGTCCCCGGCGGCGTACTCCGCGTCCAGCACGCACTCGAACGCCGCCTCCGCGTCGGGGAGCACCGCGTTGCCCGTGACCCCGTGCGATAGCTTCCTGGCATCCGAAGGGGGCGAAGTGACGAAGCTCAACCAGATCATCGCCGTGGAGAAGGGTGTCAAGGGCAAGTCGCTCCAGGACATCACCGCGGCCCACCACAAGGTCCAGAAGCCCGCGCTGCTGGCCGGTATCTCGCGCACCTACCAGCCGAAGGACGAGGAGGGCGAGCAGCTGCCGCCCGAGTCCTCCCGCGTGCAGGTGAAGGCCGAGGACGCGCTGCGTGAGATGTCGGTCTCGCTGACCAGGCTGTTCGACGTGACCGCCACCAAGGACTGGGCCAACTGCACGGCCAGGGCCGACGTGTCCGTCGACGGACGGGTGGTCGTCCCCGAAGTGCCGGTCAGTTACCTGCTCTTCCTGGAGAAGCAGCTCACCGACCTCCACACCTTCGTGAAGAAGCTCCCCGTGCTCGACGCCTCGGAGTCCTGGTCGCTCGACCCGTCGACCGACTGGTGGAAGACGGACCCGGTGCGCACGATCCGGACGAAGAAGGTCCCGCGCAACCACGTGAAGGCCGAGGCGACGGAGAAGCACCCGGCGCAGGTCGACGTGTACTACGAGGACGTTCCGATCGGGTACTGGACGACCGTGAAGTTCTCCGGAGCGCTGCCGGCGCGACGGGTGAACGAGCTGCTGGAGCGGGTCGAGAAGCTCCAGCAGGCGGTGAAGTTCGCCCGCGAGGAGGCCAACGGCGCCGAGGTCACCGACCAGCGGGTCGGCGACGCCGTGTTCGGTTACCTGTTCGGCTGACGCCGGCCGCAGTAACATCCCACATCGCCCCCGCGTACGACGCGGGGGTCGCGCAACCCGACGTGCGCCGGAATCGAGTTCCGGCGTGCGGCAGGAGCGCAAGCTGAAACTGACGTTCAGCCTGACGACGCGGTCACAGTGAAGGTTCGAGTCCTTCCCCCGGCACCACGCGCCGGGGTAGCCCAACCTGGCAGAGGCAGCCGTGATCACACTCAGACTCTCGCTCCAGATTCAGCATCGCCACCGACTGCCGGATCGACCGGTTGCGGACGAACACCGTTGAATGCTGGTTCGAATCCGGCCTGCGCCTCTTCCTGGCGCGGTAGTTCAAAGGCAGAACGCGACGGTATGACGACTGATCCGCACCCTTAAACGGCGCCGGCACGCGCAACGGGTGGCATCCTCAGGGGCCCGGGAGCTGGATACGACTCCCGGGCTCCGCCACGTCTGGGCCCGGCCTACTGTGGGATGCGAGTACCACGGCCGCTGGGCGGGTTCTTCGCATCGGCCGTCGCCTAAACTCGGTGCGTACGCTGACGCAGCGTACGCAGGAAGTGCGGGTAGGTCGCGGCTGAGGCCCTGGGCCAGGACGGTCAGGCGTCGTCGATTTCACTACGACGCCGTCGTGGTAGTGCGGTCGCCGTCCAGGCGCTCGAGTCTCAAGTCTCGGGGTTCGAGCATCGTGGAGCCCTGCTCACTCGTTCGAGGGTCCGGGGAGGGGCCCTGGGTCGACGTTTGAGCTTCGGGTTCCGGGGGTCCAGATTCGAGCTCCGGGATTCGAGACGTGTTGTTCAACCGGAAGGCAGGTAAGGGCCATTGGGGAAACCTCCCCTCCCTCCCTACCCTGCCACGGTCAGCAAGTGTGACTACTCGTGATCGAGTTGCGGCGTAGAGTCGCAGCTGCTTACGGTGCCCGCAACGAGACGACCCCGACGCGGTGTTAGCCGCACCGGCCGGGGTCTGACCCAAGATCGATTCCCAAGAAAGACGATCTCGTGGCTATCCAGCACCCTAACTCCGCGCTGCCCGCCCCCGCAGCCTCACGCCCGCACCGGCTACGGTAAGCAGTCCATCCCCGGCCAACGTCAAGCCCAACGAGCCGACTTCGCCCTCCTGCCGGAGCGCGAACGGTATGTCGCCGGGTATGTCGACCACCTGCCCGACGGCGCCGCCATGGACATCAAGTCGCTGGCCAAAGTCCTGCCCCCTGTACGGCCAGATGGCCATCGGCACCGCGCTGCGCGCGCTGGCCGTGGCCGGACATCTGCGCCGCGTGCGCTGCCGGGTCGAAGGCGAAGGCCAGTGCCGGTGGGTGACGCTCACCTACTGGTCACGTACCGCTCATGACAACGAGTGGTGGGTCGCCAGGCTGGCAGGCGAGGCGACCGCCGCCTCGGAACAGGCGCCCGTACCCTCCGCCGAGTCGACGGTCGTACCCCAGCAGCGCAGTGCGGAGCCAGGCACCACGACGCGACCCGCCTCGACTCCGCCCCCGGCGCCGCAGGACGAGCCGAGCGCAGACACCCCATGCCCCGCCGAGGCGCCTTCCCCCGCCTACCGCGCCCTCGCCGAACTCGGCCGCCGCGAACCGCGCCTGGCACTCTCCGCTGCTGACTGTGCCGTCCTGGAGCCCCTCGCCGCCGCCTGGTTCGCGCGCGGTGCCGACGCCGACTACCTGACTTCGGCGCTCACCGCCGGACTTCCCGAGCAGGTCGGATCACCCATCGGCCTGGTTCGCCGCCGCCTCACCGACAAGATGCCACCCCACCTGCCCGCAGCACCCGCACCGACGCAGGGCCTGCCCGGGACTCACGTCCATAGCGTCCTGGTCGAGTGCACCGATTGCGGCCGCCCCGGCCCGGCCGAGGCGCTCCCGGACGGCCTCTGCCGCTCCTGCCGCACCACGGCCCAGTCGGCGGATTCACCAGAGGCCGCAACCCCGGGCGAAGCCCAACGCGACATCCCGGCCCTCGTCGCCGGCCTCCGTAACCTGATGCGCACGCCCTGAGGGATATGTGGCGGACGCCTCTCGCTCCGAGTTCCCGGCCGCGTCGTCGAGACCGGCGCGGCCGCGCGGGTCGGTACCCGGGCCATCAGCACTCCCGGATAGCTGGTGGGCGCATCGGCGGGCCATTCCGCCCGCCTCTCCCGGTCGTCGGGCAGGGACATGGCGGTCAATCGTATGGTGGGACGAGCTGATGATCCGTTAACCGGGGGGTTGCATCGTGGGGTACACGATTCCTGAGGGTGTCGACACGATGCTCGATGTGGTCGGTGTGGGCTGGCCGAACGTGGACGAGGACGCGTACCGCGATATGGCGGACGCGTTGCGGGAGTTCGGGGACGACGCGGACGACGACGCGTACGCCGCCTACCAGCACATCCAGAAGCTGCTCGCGACCGGGCAGAGCGAGTCGCTGACTGCCCTGGACGCTCACTGGTCGAAGGTGCAGGGCAAGCACAAGGACCTGGCGAAGGCGGCACGGCTTGTCGCGGGCGCGCTGGACCGGGTCGCGGACATCATCGTGGCCCGCAAGATAGCCGCTGTGGCCGAACTGGCCGATCTGTGCGCGACCGTGGGGATCACCCTGGCGTTCGCTCCGGTGACGGCCGGTCTGTCGGCGCTCCTGGCGGGGGCGAAGATCGCGGCGACCCGCATCGCCTTCAAGCGGATCCTCAAGGAGATGGCCGAGGCGGCCGTCAGCGAGATCGTCGCGACGCTCACCGAGCCGGCGGTGGCCGCGATCGAGAACATAGTCGCGGACCTGGCCGTCCAGACGGCGTTGAACGTCGCTGGTGTGCAGGACGGTTACCACACCGACCAGGCGGCACAGGCGGGTAAGGACGCGCTGCAGATCAACTCTGTGGGCGGGGCCGGCGGGCCGGGTCCGGGGGGCGGCCCGGTGATCGACCACGATGCGCACAGCAAGGCCGGGATGCATCTGGCCGGTGTGCGGATCACGATGCGTGAGAAGACGGGTGGCAAGCTGGGCAAGGCCAAAGGGCACCATGGCCGGGCCAAGGGCAAGGACTCCCTGACCGTTGTGCTCGACACCACGATCGAGGGGGTGGTGGAGAAGCTCGGAAAAGCGCTCGACGACCTCGGCGACCACGTGGGCAAGACGGTACCCGACCGCATCACCCGCAGCTCCAAGATCCACAAGGACACCGACCACGACATCCGTGACGGACTGAACAAGATCACCTCGGGCGACGGCAAGGGTGATGGCACGGGCGAACGGCGTGTGGACGACGGAGGGGGGCGCCGCAGGACCCCCCCGTCGATGCGGGACGCGCAGGAATCGCCCCGCGATACGGCTGTGTCCCTGACCAAGCGGCGCTGCAAGACGGACCCGGTTGATGTGGCCACCGGGGAGATGGTGCTCTCCCAGACCGACCTCGCCCTGCCCGCGGTGCTGCCCCTGATCCTGCGCCGGACGCACGTGTCCGGGTACCGCTACGGCTACTGTTTCGGGCCCAGTTGGGCTTCCACACTTGATGAGCGTCTGGAAATGGCCGGGGGAGGGGCGCTGTGGGCCCGTGAGGACGGTTCCGTGCTGGTCTACCCGGAGCTACCGCGTGAGGAGGATGACGAGGTCCGGCCGGTGGAGGGCGACCGTTTGCCGCTCACTCGCGTACGGAGCAATGGGCTCGGCGATGTCACCTACGGCGTGAGCGACCCGCATTCGGGCTTGATCCGGCACTTCACCGGAAACACTCACACCGGCGGCAAGTACTGGCTGCAAGGGATCGAGGACCGTAACGGGAACGTCCTGAGCATTGGCCGTGCGGAGGACGGTCTGCCGACGGGCGTGTTCCACGCCGGGGGTTACCGTGTGCAGGTCTCAAGCGATCCGGACCTGGGTCGCGTCACCGCTCTGACGCTGCGGACGCCGGAAGGACCGGTGAAGACGACATCCTTCGGCTACGACGAAGACGGCAATCTGCAGGCCGTCAGCAACTGTTCGGGGCCGCCTCTGCTCTTCGCCTACGATGCCGGGCGACGCGTCACCTCGTGGACCGACCGAAACGGCTACCCCTACGGCTACGCGTACGACGCGGCCGGCCGCGTCGTGGAGACCATGGGCCCGGACGGTGCCCTTTCCTCGCGCTTCTCGTACGACGCGGCCGGGCGGGTCACCCGGTTCACGGATTCCACCGGTGCCGTGACCGTCACCCGCCTCAACGATCTGGGTCAGGCGATCGCGGAGACCGACCCTCTCGGCAATACGGTCTTCCGGCAGTGGGACCGGTGGGACAACCTGCTCTCCCGCACCGACGGGCTGGGCCACACGGCTGAGTTCACCTGGGACGAGCGAGGTAACCTGACCATGGTCCGGCAGCCGGACGGCAGCACGTCCTCCACGCTCTACAACGCGTTCGATCTCCCCGAGGAGATCACTGACACCGACGGAAGTGCCTGGCGGATCGGGTACGACGACCGGGGCAACGAAGTCTCCCTGACCGCCCCGGACGGTTCGTGCTCGCGTTCCCGGCGCAGCGTGCTCGGCGCCGTGAGCGAGCGGACCGACCCGACGGGTGCCGTCGAGCTGATGACCCACGATCCCGCGGGCGTCGCCCTCACGCTCACCGACCCGCTCGGCCATGACTACGCCGTCGAGCGGGACGCCTTCGGCCGTCCCTTGCGCAACATCGGCCCCGACGGTGCGGTGACCGTCATGGAATGGACGCCGGAGGGCTGGCTGTCACGCTGTGTCCGGCCCGACGGGACCGAGGAGTCCTGGACCTGGGACGCCGAAGGCAACTGTCTTTCCCACACCGATCCCGTCGGGGACACAACCCTCTTCACCTACACGCACTTCGACCTCCTCGCATCGCGTACGGGAGCCGATGGAGCCCGTTACGAGTTCCGGTACGACACAGAGCTGCGGCTCACCGAGGTCCGCAACCCCCAGAACCTGAACTGGGCCTACACCTACGACGCGGCCGGGAACCTGGTGGCGGAGACCGACTTCGACGGCCGGACCGTCCGATACGCCTACGACGCGGCCGGGCGTCTCGTCTCCCGTACGACTCCACTCGGCGACCTGATCACCACCGCCTACGACGCCTGCGGTCGCGTGGTGTCGAAGGACGTCTCCGGGCAGGTGACTCGCTACGTCTATGACCAGGCCGGACGGCTGGTCAGCGCGGTCGCGCCCGAATGCCCGGTGGTCTGGGAACGAGATCTCCTCGGACGCGTCGTGGCCGAGTCGGTGGACGGTCGCACCATGAGCTTCGACTACGACGCCGCGGGCCGGATCGTGCGACGTACCACTCCGACAGGGGTGGTCTCGGAGTTCTCCTATGACGCGGCCGGCAACCGCACCGCGCTGATCACAGGCTCACACGCTCTGGCCTTCACACGGGATCCGCGGGGACGTGAAGTCACACGCACCTTCGCCCACGGGCACCTCACGCTCACCTCCGCTTGGGACGCGGCCGGGCGCCTGGCATCACAGGCTCTGACCACCACCGACCGGACCCTGAGCTCACGTTCGTACGCATACCGTGCGGACGGGTTCCTGGAGAGGGTCACGGACGAACGGACCCACAGCTCCCACCACTTCGAACTCGACCCAGTGGGCCGCCCGGTACGCGTGACGGCGGAGAACTGGACGGAGTCCTACGCCTACGACGAGGTGGGCAACCAGGCCGCAGCCACCTGGCCGGATGGCGCCCACCGGACCGATGCCCGAGGAGACCGGACGTATGAGGGCACGCGGCTGCTGACCGCCGGCGACACGCGCTGCAGGTACGACGCCGCGGGACGCACCGTTCTGCGGCAGCGCACACGGCTGTCGCGCAAGCCCGACAACTGGCACTACGCCTGGGATCCCGAAGGCCGGATGACAGCCTGCCGCACGCCCGACGGCGTGCTGTGGGAGTACGCCTACGATCCACTGGGGCGTCGCACAGCCAAACACCGTATGGCCGACGACGGCACGACGATCGCGCACTCCATACACTTCGCCTGGGACGGCACCCGCTTGGCCGAGCAGACCGACACCGCCAGCGGCATCACGTTGACCTGGGAATACGACGGCCGTACGCCGCTGACCCAGTTGGAACGCCGCGTCGGATCCCGGCATACGCAGGACGAGACCGACGCGCGCTTCTTCGCTATTGTCACCGACCTGATCGGCGCCCCCAGCGAACTCGTCGACGAACACGGCACCGTCGCCTGGCGGACACGGAAGGCCGTATGGGGAAGCACCACGTGGAACCGTGGCGCGACCGCCTACACACCGCTGCGCTTCCCAGGACAGTACGACGACGCCGAGACGGGGCTCTACTACAACTGCTTCCGCCACTACGACCCCACCACCGCCCGATACGTCAGCCCCGACCCTCTCGGGCTCGGTCCCGCGCCCAACCCCGTCGCGTACGTCAACAATCCGCACATGCGGATGGACCCCGAAGGCCTCATCGCCAAGGGGTGTACGGAGAACGGGGGGTGGTACAGCGGGATGAAACCGGCCAACCTCCGGGATGCGAACGGTGAACGGGTGACCAGCACGGACATGGAGATCAACCACATCCCGGCGAAGGCGTCGTACGCGCACCTGGACGAGCCGGGCTTCCGCACGGACGCGAGGGGTGGCGGGGCGGGGATGGGTCCGTCCATCAGGATGGAGATCGACGATCACCGCAACGTCACGAGCACTGGGTCGGGTGCCGCGTCCGGGCGATGGCGTGCGACACAGCGGAGCCTCATCGATGCCGGCAGATGGGACAAGGCGATGAAGATGGATATCGACGAGATCCGTGCTCTTTACGGCACCAAATATGACACTCACATCGCCGATATGGTGGAAAGTCTCAAGGACAACAGGAAGTTCCAGGCGATGCTCACGAAGCGCGGCTGGACGATTGATTACGACCTTCTGAAGTAAGGCGAAAGGCATCTCCATGGACCTTGTTCTGGATCCGCCCCGGGGAGTCGCACCCGTACGGTTGGGCATGACGTTCGACGAAGCCGTGGCGGCGGTTTCCGAATGGGGCGAGCCGCGGGTCGTCGGGCCCCGGCCGCACTCGCCGTTGGTCACCGTGAGTTCCACATTGGACGAGGTGGCGTTCCAGGTCCTCCTGGAGGAGGAGGACCGGGTCACCGCGATCGAGCTGTGGTGGCCGGGTGAGGGGAGGTGGTCGTCGACACGCGTGCTCCTGGACGGGGAAGACATCTTCACGACACCCGCCCGGCAGATCCTCGAGCACGCGGCCGCTCGCGGCTGGACCATCGAGGACGCGCAGACCGAGAACCCTGTCATCCCTGGTGTCTCCCTCGGATTCACCCGTCAGACGTCACAGGAGATGCCCCGCGACAGCGACGGGCGGCTCATGTACTTCACCTCTGTCCTGGTGGGCGGCGAAAAGTACTTCGACTTCCGCGCGGATCCCCTTATCTGATCCGACGAGATCCTCGGTCAGCCGCGCCGACGGCCTGCCCCCGCGTGGTGAGCGCAGCTCGGCTGCATCACCCCCAGTACTCCCACGGTGCGTGTGCGTACGCTGACATGGAGTACGCGGTTCACTGCTGGTGCACGGTCCCGACGTGCCGCCGGATTGGGCACATGACACCACCGCCCACCCCGGTCCGCCGCCATGCTCCGTTCACCGCGAACGTGTTCGCCCAACGCTTCAGCTCCACCCCGCGCGGCGCCCGGCTCGCCCGTCGGCTCGCACTGCACCAGCTCGACGAGTGGGGCGTGCCGCACGGCAGCGAGGCGTCCGACTCCGTCGCCGTGCTGGTCGCCGAACTCGCGGCCAACGCCGTCACGCACGGCCGCGTCCCCGGCCGGGACTTCGAGCTGGCCGTCCGGCTCCTCGGCCGGACCCTGCGCATCGAGGTCTCCGAGGCGGGTATCCCTCTTGATGTTCTGGAGAAGGTGGCCGACGCCTCCATTCGCTATGAGACCGCCAAGGTGAGCGCGGTCTCCGCGGCTGCCGGCCTTCCTGGAGTCCTCGCCCTGCCCGCCACGGTGCCGGCCGATCTGGCCCAGTACGTCGCCCACATGCTGCGCATCGCGCAGAAGCTCGCCTACCTCTACAGCTGGCCCGATCTGTTCTCCGCCGACGACGACGATCGACCACCTGCCCGACGGCGCCGCCATGGACATCAAGTCGCTGGCCAAGGACCTGCCCCTGTACGGCCAGATGGCCATCGGTACAGCCCTGCGCGCTCTCGCCGTGGCCGGACATCTGCGGCGTGTGCGGTGCCGGGTGGAAGGGGCCGGTCAGTGCCGGTGGGTGACCCTCACCTACTGGTCACGCACCGCCCATGACAACGAGTGGTGGACCGTCCAGCTCGCCGGCGAGGCGGCCACAGACCCGGAGCAGGCGCCCGTGCACACCGCCGAGCCAGCAGTCGTACCCCAGCAGCGCACTGCGGAGCCTGGAATCACAGCGCGACCCGTCCCGAACCGGCCAACGCCCCCGGCGCCCAAGGACGAGCCGGGGGCGGACACACGACCGGATTCAGCCACACCGTCCCCCGCCTACCGCGCCCTCGCGGAACTCGGCCGCCGCGAACCGCGCCTGGCACTCTCCGCCGCCGACTGCGCTGCGCTGGAGCCCCTCGCCGCTGCCTGGTTCGCGCGCGGCGTCAGCGCCGACTACCTGACGTCGGCGCTCACCGCCGGACTTCCCGAGCAGGTCGAATCACCCATCGGCCTGGTTCGCCGCCGCCTCACCGACAAGATGCCACCCCGCCTCCCTGCGGCAACCGCACCGGCACCGGGTCTGCCCGGCACTCCCGTGCGCGGTCTCCTGGTCGAGTGCACCGAATGCGGCCGCCCCGGCCCGGCGGAAGCGCTCCCGGACGGCCTGTGCAAGCCCTGCCGCACTGCGCACCAGAAGCCGGAATCGCGCGACACGGCGGCCCCCGAACAGGGCGAACGAGACGTCGCAGCCCTCGTCGCCAGCCTCCGCAACCTGATGCTCAGCCCCTGAGCGGCCCCGCGCACAGCTCGGGCGGAGGCTGTGGAGTCCGGCCCCGGCGTCACCGTGATGGCCCGTCCCCGACCCGAGACGACGACCAGCCGCAGTCCTCCGAGTTAGACGCTCAGCGGGCTGTACGGTCACTCCGTGACGCCGCCCCAGGCCTTCAGCAACTCCGCAGGCCCATACGCCGCGTCCAGCGCCCCGCAGTCGGTCCCGCTGCGTGACACAGCGACCACCGGCACCGGTTCCGACGTCAACGCCGCTCGGTGGCGGTGCAGTGCGGCCAGGTCGTGGCGGTCGAAGGGGGAGTTCTCCCGCCATTTCACCGAGCCGACGAACAGCAGCTCCTTGGCGACCGGAGCCCTGTCCGCCCCCACGATGTCGATTTCCACGTCGTTCGTACGTGTCCAGTAGCCACCGATCGCCGGCGCGGCCGGAAGGCCGGCGTCCGGCAGCAGGCGGGCCAAGGCCTCCCGGACCAGAGGCTCGACGGCCCGTCCGCGCCAGCTCGTCCAGTTCTCCCTGATGCGCGCCAGGGTCAGATCCCCCCGGCCTCGCTCGATCTCCGGGAGCGCCGGGCCGAGCAGTTTCAGCCAGAAGCGCAGATACGGGTCGGCGACCCGGTAGCGGCGGTCCTTCGACGGCCGGGTGGACAGCGGCAGTTCGGCGGCGACCATCCGCTTCTCCGTGAGGGCGGCCAGGGACCGTTGCAGGGAGGCGCCGGACAGACCGCCGGCCGCGCGGGCGATGTTGGAGAACGTCCGCTCGCCACTGCCGATCGCGGACAGCACCGCACGGGCCTGCAACTCCTTGGGGAATTCCGCAGCGAGCGATCGCTCCGCCGAGACCAGCAGAGCGGACACGGGATCGCTGAGGGCCTCCCCGAGGAAGTCCCACAGGCCCGCTCCGTGCGTCCACTCCGTGCAGATGAGCGGCAGCCCGCCGGTGACCAGCGTGGCGTCGAAGGCCGATGCGGCGTCCAGGCCGAGCATCCGGCCCACTTCCGCCGGGTTCAGGGGTCCGAGCACCATCTCGCGGCCGCGCTGGTGGAACGGGCGGCCGTAACTGTTCAGTGCCTCCATCATCGACAGATCGGACCCGATGAGGACAAGGAGTACCGGCTTGGTCTCCAGCACCCGGTCCCAGGCTCGTTGCAGCACGCCCTCGAAGGCGCCGTCCGGATCCATCAGGTACGGCAGTTCGTCCAGGACGACCACGCTCGCCCGGTCATGGGGCAGGGTCGCCGCCAGCACATCGAATGCCGCGTCCCAGCTCGCCGGCCTGGCTCCGGACAGCAGCCCCGCCAGCGGCAGGGTCGAAGCGTCGGCATCGCGGGCCAGTCGTTGGAGATCTGCCTCCGGCGATGCCCCGGTCGCGGCGTAGAAGAGGAACGGTGCGCCGGAGTGTTCGGCGAAGCGCTCGACCAGCCTGGACTTGCCCACACGGCGGCGGCCCCGAAGCATCACGCACCGGCCGGGCCGCTCCCCGCCCGCCCCGGCCGTGACCTTGCCCAGTTCACGCTCCAGCGTGGCCAGCTCGGCCTGCCGGCCCACGAAATCCGCCATGTGCAGCCCCAGTGACGTAAGACACGAACATTTTGGTTACTAACATCAATGATAGTAATGCCCTTGTTCTCTTCCTGACGCTTTTGCGTCGGTGCGCCGCGCACTGTGCACCGGACATCGCCGACCTCGTACAGCTCGGGATTTCCGGCCTGGTGCGCGCGCAGAGCGGCTTCACCCCACTTGCGGCCCGGCAGACATGAAAAAGACCCCCTGTCCAGTGTTCCCACTGATCAGAAGGTCTTTTCGGCACTTCCTGCGAAGTGCCCCCGGCAGGATTCGAACCTGCGCACCCGGCTCCGGAGGCCGATGCTCTATCCCCTGAGCTACGGGGGCGATGTCGCTGCTCTCGGCGGCGACGAGTGAAACCCTACCAGCTCCGACCGGGTGTCCGGGAACGGGTATTTCCGCGTCGCGGGCACACGGTGGGGGCCGTACGGCCGGACAGCCACAGGGCGGGGTGCGGCGGCCCGGCCGAAGGTGTACGAGGGCGACGGACGGAGGGGTTCCGGCCACCCGCGCGCGGGCGGAAGTGGGCAAAACCCGGACGCAGCGCTCCGCCCCACCTACCCTCGAAGGGTGTCAGGGGCGTACGGCCGCGTGCTTGTTGTGGACGACAACAAGGTCATCCGGCAACTGATCAGGGTCAATCTCGAGCTGGAGGGCTTCGAGGTCGTGACCGCGGCCGACGGCGTCGAGTGCCTGGACCTGGTGCACGAGTTCTGCCCCGATGTCATCACCCTCGACGTGATGATGCCCCGGCTCGACGGCATCCAGACCGCCGCCCGGCTTCGCGCCGACCCCAGGACTGGACACCTGCCCGTCGCCGTGGTGAGTGCCTGCACCCCCTACGAGGTGGACTCCGGTGTGGCCGCCGGGGTCGACGCCTTCCTGGCGAAACCGTTCGAGCCGAGCGAGCTGGTGCGCATGGTGCGCCGCCTCGCGAACCGGGAGGATTCCACACCCGTCGACGACAGGCGCGACGCGGGGACGGCCGGTAGCGCGGCGGGCTGACCGGGTCGCTGCCCGCATGGCGAAACCGGTTGGCGAAGTGCCCCCCTTCCTCCCATACGCTGGACCCGTGACCCCCGCAGATCTCTCCCGAACCGTGCTGCGCGCTGTGCGCCGCGCGGTCGACGAGGACGTCCTGCGAGCCCCCGCACCTACCCACGTGCGGGTCGAGCGGACCCGACCGGGCGGCAGCGGCGACTACGCGTGCGCCGTCGCCCTCCAGCTCTCGGGTCCGGCCGCCCTCCCGGCGCGCGAGGTCGCCGCGCTGCTGAGGGCCCGGATCGCAGGCGCTCCCGGCATCGGACGGGTCGAGATCACCGGGCCCGGATTCCTGAACTTCACGCTCGAGGGCTCCGCCGACGCGGACGCCCGCTCCGCACGCGTACGCCAGGTGCTGGAGCAAGGGCTCCGCTACGGGTGGGGTAGCGCGTGCGCGGGGGAGACCCACCAGCTCCACCACCGGCGCGAGGTACGAGCGGCGGTCGTGGCCGGTGCGGTGCGGAAGCTGCTGCGGGCGCAGGGCGCCCCGGTGCGGACCACCTGCGAGGAGGCGCCCGACCCCGACTGGGCGCGTCTCGGCGTCCAGGTCGACGCGTACGGGCGGCCTCCCTTCCCGCTGAGGGAGACCCGGCCCGTTCCCGCCGGGGCCACGGCCGCGGAGCTGCTGGGACGGCTCGGCGCCGACGCCACCCTCTGGGGCCTGCTGAGGCCCGCCGGACACGACCGCGCGCCCCTCGGCGACGACCTCCTCGTGCAGGGTGAGGCGAATCCGCTCTTCGTCGTCCGCTACGCCCACGCGCGCGCCCGCGCGCTCACCAGGGGTGCGGAGCGGCTCGGTCTCAGCGTTGCGTACGAGGAGGACGTCGACGCGCCCGCGCTGCACACCACGATCGCCGACCACCCCGGTGTCCTCGCCGCCGCCGCCCGCCACCAGGCACCCGAACGGCTCGCCCGGCAACTCGAGACGGTGGCCCACGCCTTCTTCGACTTCCACGAGGCCTGCCCACCGCTCCCCGTCGGCGACGAGAAACCCTCGGTCGCCCACCGCTCCCGGCTGGCCCTTGCCGAAGCCGCCGGGACGGTGCTCGCAGGCGGCCTGTCCCTGCTCGGCATCAGCGCCCCCGAACACCTCTGAGAACCGAGAGAGCAGAGCACCACGATGAGCCGATCCGCACACCCCGCCGGACCCCGCCACGCCGACGTCCTCCCCGAGGGTCACTACTCCGCGCCGGCCACCGACCTGAACATCCTGGACGAGAAGGTCTGGTCCCGGACGGTCACCCGCGACGCGGACGGCGCCCTCACCGTCGGCGGAATCGAAGTCGCCCGCCTGGCCGAGGAGTTCGGTACCCCCGCCTACTTCCTCGACGAGGCCGACTTCCGCGCCCGCTGCCGTGCCTGGTCCGACGCCTTCGGGGCCGACGCGGACGTGTTCTACGCCGGGAAGGCGTTCCTGTCCCGCGCCGTGGTGCGCTGGCTCACGGAGGAGGGGCTGAACCTGGACGTGTGCTCCGGCGGCGAACTCACCACCGCACTGGACGCCGGGATGCCCGCGGAGCGCATCGCCTTCCACGGCAACAACAAGACGGTCGCCGATATCGAGCGGGCCGTCGAGGCGGGCGTCGGGCGGATCGTGCTCGACTCCTTCCAGGAGATCGTCCGGGTCGCGCACATCGCCCAGCGGCTCGGCACCCGCCAGCGGGTGCAGATCCGGGTGACGGTCGGCGTCGAGGCGCACACCCACGAGTTCATCGCCACCGCGCACGAGGACCAGAAGTTCGGCATCGCGCTGGCCGGCGGACAGGCCGCCGAAGCCGTCCGTAGGGCTCTCACCCTGGACGGGCTGGAGCTCATGGGCGTCCACTCGCACATCGGCTCGCAGATCTTCGACATGGCCGGCTTCGAGGTCTCCGCGCGCCGCGTCGTGCAGCTCCTCGCCGAGATCCGTGACGAGCACGGCGTCGAACTCCCCGAGATCGACCTCGGCGGCGGCCTCGGCATCGCCTACACCTCCGACGACGACCCCCGCGAGCCGCACGAGATCGCCAAGGCGCTCGGCGACATCGTGACCCGGGAGTGCGAGTCGGCCGGGCTGCGCACCCCGCGCATCTCCGTCGAGCCGGGCCGGGCGATCGTCGGCCCCACGGCGTTCACGCTGTACGAGGTCGGCACCATCAAACCGCTCGAAGGCCTGCGGACGTACGTGAGCGTGGACGGCGGGATGTCGGACAACATCCGCACCGCGCTGTACGACGCCGAGTACAGCGTCGCACTCGTGTCGCGGACCTCCGACGCCGAACCCATGCTCGTACGCGTGGTCGGCAAGCACTGCGAGAGCGGCGACATCGTGGTCAAGGACGCGTTCCTGCCGTCCGACCTCGCCCCCGGGGACCTGATCGCGGTGCCCGCCACCGGCGCCTACTGCCGTGCCATGGCGAGCAACTACAACCACGCACTCCGCCCGCCCGTCGTCGCTGTGCGTGACGGAGAGGCGAGGGTCATCGTCCGCCGCGAGACGGAGGAAGATCTCCTGCGCCTTGATGTCGGCTGATGAAATTCGCATCTCAAAATCCGGACGGGTGGCAGAAACCCCCGTCCGGTGAGTGAGACTGGTCCACACATCAGAAGTATGAGAAACGAGGTCGGATGATGCGTACGCGTCCGCTGAAGGTGGCGCTGCTGGGCTGCGGAGTGGTCGGCTCAGAGGTGGCGCGCATCATGGCGACGCACGCCGACGACCTCGCCGCCCGCATCGGCGCGCCGGTGGAGCTCGCCGGTGTCGCCGTCCGCCGGCCCTCCAAGGTACGGGAGGGCATCGACCCCGCTCTGATCACCACCGATGCGACCGCCCTGGTCAAACGGGGCGACATCGACGTCGTCATCGAGGTCATCGGGGGCATCGAGCCCGCCCGCACGCTCATCACGACCGCCTTCGAGCACGGCGCGGGCGTCGTCTCGGCCAACAAGGCACTGCTCGCGGAGGACGGCTCCGCGCTCCACGCCGCAGCCGCGAGGCACGGCAGGGACCTCTACTACGAGGCGGCCGTGGCGGGTGCCATCCCGCTCGTACGCCCGCTACGTGAGTCCCTCGCCGGTGACAAGGTCAACCGGGTGCTCGGCATCGTCAACGGCACGACCAACTTCATCCTCGACAAGATGGACACCAGCGGAGCCGGCTACTCCGAGGCGCTCGACGAGGCCACCGCCCTCGGGTACGCGGAGGCCGACCCCACCGCCGACGTCGAGGGCTTCGACGCCGCCGCGAAGGCCGCCATCCTCGCGGGGATCGCCTTCCACACCCGGGTGAAGATCGGTGAGGTGCACCGTGAGGGCATCACCGAGGTCACCGCGGCCGACATCGCCTCCGCCCGCCGCATGGGCTGCACCGTCAAACTCCTCGCCATCTGCGAGCGCGCGGCCGACGGCAGGTCCGTGACCGCCCGCGTGCACCCCGCGATGATCCCGCTCAGCCACCCGCTGGCCTCCGTGCGCGAGGCGTACAACGCGGTCTTCGTCGAGGCGGAGGCCGCCGGGCAGTTGATGTTCTACGGCCCCGGCGCAGGCGGCTCCCCGACCGCGTCCGCGGTCCTGGGCGACCTGGTCGCCGTCTGCCGCAACATCATCGGGGCCACCACCGGCCCCGGTGAGTCCGCGTACACGCGTCTGCCGGTCAGTCCCATGGGCGACGTGGTCACGCGCTACCACATCAGTCTCGACGTGGCCGACAAGCCTGGCGTACTCGCCCAGGTCGCGACGGTCTTCGCCGAACAGGACGTATCCATCGATACGGTCCGCCAGCAAGTCCGACAGGACGGCAGCGGCGAGGCATCCCTCGTCGTCGTCACCCACCGCGCGCCCGACGCCGCCCTCTCCGGGACCGTCGAGGCGCTGCGCAAGCTGGACACCGTGCGCGGTGTCGCCAGCATCATGCGTGTTGAAGGGGAGTAAGGACCCATGACCAGCAAGGGCACCCACCAGTGGCGCGGCATCATCGAGGAGTACCGGGACCGTCTTCCGGTCACGAGCACGACGCCGGTCGTCACACTCCGTGAGGGCGGCACGCCGCTCGTCCCGGCGCAGGTCCTCTCCGAGCGCACCGGCTGCGAGGTGCATCTCAAGGTCGAGGGCGCCAACCCCACCGGGTCGTTCAAGGACCGCGGCATGACGATGGCGATCACCCGGGCGAAGGAGGAGGGCGCGCAGGCGGTCATCTGCGCCTCCACGGGCAACACCTCCGCCTCCGCCGCGGCCTACGCCGTGCGTGCGGGCATGGTCTGCGCGGTCCTCGTGCCGCAGGGCAAGATCGCGCTCGGCAAGATGGGCCAGGCCCTCGTCCATGGCGCGAAGATCCTCCAGGTCGACGGCAACTTCGACGACTGCCTGACCCTGGCCCGCAGCCTCTCCGACAACTATCCGGTGGCCCTGGTCAATTCGGTCAACCCGGTCCGCATCGAGGGCCAGAAGACCGCGGCGTTCGAGATCGTCGACGCGCTGGGCGACGCCCCGGACATCCACGTCCTGCCGGTGGGCAACGCGGGCAACATCACGGCCTACTGGAGGGGGTACAAGGAGTACTCGAAGGACGCGATCTCCACGCACACCCCGCGCATGTGGGGCTTCCAGGCCTCCGGTTCCGCCCCCATCGTGCGCGGTGAGATCGTGAAGGACCCCGCCACCATCGCCACCGCGATCCGCATCGGCAACCCGGCGTCCTGGCAGTTCGCGCTGGACGCGCGCGACGAGTCGGGCGGCTTCATCGACGACGTGACGGACCGTCAGATCCTGTCTGCTTACCGCCTGCTGGCGTCCCAGGAGGGTGTCTTCGTGGAGCCCGCGTCGGCCGCATCCGTGGCCGGTCTCCTCAAGGCGGCCGAAGAGGGCAAGGTCGACCCGGGCCAGAAGATCGTCTGTACCGTCACCGGCAACGGCCTCAAGGACCCCGACTGGGCCGTCGCGGGCGCCCCCCAGCCGGTCACGGTCCCGGTCGACGCGGTGACCGCGGCCGAGAAGCTGGGCCTCGCGTAGCAGCTCGACCGCCCTCCCGGCGGAGAGCGCATAGGAGGCGTGCGACACGCATCGTGCGCCTCCTGTGCGCCCTATGTCGCCACGGAACCTTCCTTGGATAGGCTGTACCCAACCCGCCCCGCCGCTCGCGCCGCGGTGCTGCGGCCGTCGTGACTGCCGGGCCCCACCCCTCGCACCACGGCACCCCATGCACGTCGTACCACCCCGCACAACATCCCCGCCGCCGTACAGGAAGAGTCGTCCAACCGATGGCCGGTCCCGCGTTCCGAGCCGCCGCCGTCCGGGTGCGCGTCCCCGCAACCAGCGCCAACCTGGGCCCGGGCTTCGACGCCCTGGGCCTCTCGCTGGGGCTCTACGACGACGTCGTCGTCCGGGTCGCCGACTCCGGGCTGCACATCGACATCGCGGGTGAGGGCGCCGAGACGCTTCCCCGCGACGAGAACCACCTGCTCGTACGCTCCCTGCGCACCGCGTTCGACCTGCTCGGCGGGCAGCCGCACGGCCTGGAGATCGTATGTGCCAACCGCATCCCGCACGGCCGCGGCCTCGGCTCCTCGTCCGCCGCCATCTGCGCCGGGATCGTCGCGGCCCGAGCCGTGACCACGGGAGGTGAGACCCGTCTCGATGACGCCGCCCTGCTGGAGCTGGCGACCGAGATCGAGGGCCACCCCGACAACGTCGCAGCGTGTCTCCTGGGCGGATTCACCCTCGCCTGGATGGACGGCGGCTCCGCCAGGGCCATCCGGATGGACGCGGCCGACTCCGTCGTCCCGGTGGTCTTCGTACCGGCCACGCCCGTGCTCACCGAGACCGCCCGGGGCCTGCTGCCGCGCACCGTCCCCCATGTGGACGCCGCTGCCAACGCCGGCCGAGCGGCCCTCCTCGTCGAGGCCCTGACCCGCCGCCCCGAACTGCTGCTCGCCGCTACCGAGGACCGGATCCACCAGGAATACCGGGGCCCCGCGATGCCGCAGAGCGTGGAACTGGTGAACCGGCTGCGCTCCGACGGCGTACCGGCGGTGATCTCCGGTGCGGGACCGACCGTGCTCGCACTGACCGAGGCGGGTGCCGCCGACAAGGTCGCCCGGCTCGCCGGTGAGGGCTGGGCGGCGAACCGGCTCGATCTGGACGCCACGGGTGCGAGTGTGCTGCCGCTCGCCGCGTAAACACACGTGATTGCCGGTGCATGAGAGGGGGAATGTTTGTTGGAGCCGGTAGTGTTAACCTCAAGTCAGCAATCGACGTCTTCGTGGCGCGTTGCTTCGTGTCCCCTTCCGGGACCACCACTCTTCCGAGAGCCTCCCCGACTGCCTGAGCATCCTGCCTGAGCTTTCGAGCACGCTCCGGAACCGGCACGACACCCTCTTGCTCGTCCAGGAGTGGGCCGAGCAGGGGGATCTCGCGCCGGAACCCCGCACATTCGTCTCTCCGCCGTACCCGGCGGACCACCGCCCCGGCACGGTCCGCGATCGACATGATCAACAGACCGCAGTCGGACAGCACAACCGGTCGCCGAGCCAGAAGGCCGACGTCCGCTCCAGGGAAGGACCCTTCGTGAGCGACACCACCGATCTGATGGGCGTGACTGCCGACAAGAGCGTCGACAGCTCCGTGCCCGCCGAAGGTGCTGCCTCTGGCACCACCGCACGGCGCCGCCGCTCCGGCACCGGCCTCGATGGCATGGTCCTGGCCGAGCTGCAGCAGGTCGCGTCAGGCCTCGGCATCAGGGGAACTGCGCGGATGCGCAAGAGCCAGCTGATCGAGGTCATCAAGGAGGCGCAGGCAGGAGGCTCCTCCGCGCCCGCCTCCAAGGCATCCGCCGACGCGGACGCCGGCACCAAGCCCAAGCGGCGTGCCACGTCCAAGACGCGTACGGGTGACGAGTCCGCCGCCGCGCCCGCCGCCGACAAGGCAGCGGCCCAGCAGCAGATCGACATCCCCGGCCAGCCGGCCAGCGACGACCAGCAGCAGCAGCCCACGGGCGAGCGCCGCCGCCGCCGTGCCACCGCGCAGGCGGGCAGCCCCGAGACCAAGGCCGAGGCCAGGTCGGAGACGCAGGCCGAGCCGAAGGGCGAGGGCCGCCAGGACCGCGCCGACGAGCGTGGCGAGACGAAGCACGACGCGAAGGCGGAGTCGGCGGCGGACACCGCCGAGGGCCGCCGGGGCGACCGCCAGGACGGCCGGCGTGGTGACCGCCAGGACCGCGGTGACCGCCGGGACCGCCAGCGCGACCGGCGTGGCAAGGGCGACGACCAGGGCCAGCAGGGCGGCGGACGCCGTCAGGGCCAGCAGGGCGGCGGCCAGAGCCAGGGGCAGGGCCAGGGCCAGGGCCAGGGCCAGCAGGGTGGCGGCGGCCAGCAGGACGACGGTTACGACGACGAGGGCGGCCGACGCGGCCGCCGTGGACGCTACCGCGACCGCCGTGGCCGTCGTGGACGCGACGAGTTCGCGACCGACGTGCAGGTCGCCGACGACGACGTCCTGATCCCCGTCGCGGGCATCCTCGACATCCTCGACAACTACGCGTTCATCCGGACCTCCGGTTACCTGCCGGGCCCGAACGACGTGTACGTCTCGCTCGCACAGGTCCGCAAGAACGGCCTGCGCAAGGGTGACCACGTCACCGGTGCGGTGCGCCAGCCCAAGGACGGCGAGCGGCGCGAGAAGTTCAACGCGCTGGTCCGCCTCGACTCCGTCAACGGCATGGCGCCCGAGAGCGGCCGCGGCCGTCCCGAGTTCCAGAAGCTGACGCCGCTGTACCCGCAGGACCGGCTCCGCCTGGAGACCGACTCCAACGTCCTGACCACCCGGATCATCGACATGGTCGCCCCGATCGGCAAGGGCCAGCGAGGCCTGATCGTGGCCCCGCCGAAGACCGGTAAGACGATGATCCTGCAGGCCATCGCCAACGCGATCACGGTCAACAGCCCCGAGTGCCACCTGATGGTCGTCCTGGTCGACGAGCGTCCGGAAGAGGTCACCGACATGCAGCGGTCGGTGAAGGGCGAGGTCATCTCCTCGACCTTCGACCGCCCCGCCGAGGACCACACCACGGTCGCCGAGCTCGCCATCGAGCGCGCGAAGCGCCTGGTGGAGCTGGGCCACGACGTCGTGGTCCTGCTGGACTCGATCACCCGTCTGGGCCGCGCCTACAACCTGGCGGCGCCGGCCTCCGGCCGCATCCTGTCCGGTGGTGTCGACTCGACCGCGCTCTACCCGCCGAAGCGCTTCTTCGGTGCCGCGCGGAACATCGAGGACGGCGGCTCGCTGACCATCCTGGCCACCGCGCTCGTCGAGACCGGCTCGCGCATGGACGAGGTGATCTTCGAGGAGTTCAAGGGCACCGGCAACATGGAGCTCAAGCTCGACCGGAAGCTCTCGGACAAGCGAATCTTCCCGGCGGTGGACGTCGACGCGTCCAGCACCCGTAAGGAAGAAATCCTTCTCGGCAGCGACGAGTTGGCCGTGGTCTGGAAGCTGCGCCGGGTTCTCCACGCGCTCGACCAGCAGCAGGCCATCGAGCTCCTGCTGGACCGTATGAAGAAGACGCAGTCCAATGCGGAATTCCTGCTTCAGATCCAGAAGACGACGCCGGGCAACGGCAACGACTGAATTCGTCTCTGATCGAACGCAGGTCAACTCTGCGTGAATTCCGCCTCGTTACTTCGGTGACGGGGCGGTTTTCTGCATGTACCATTCAACTTGCCGTCACTCTCCCCCCACATACGGCACCACACTCTGAATGGTTCTGACAACGGGAGATCTGTGTGCGCATGTCGCGACGTGACAGACCGGTGGTAAAAGTCAGCAGATACATAGCTGCCTGAGCCGCCGCGCTGGCACTTCTGGCCGGCGGCCTGACGGCCTCCGCCCAGGCCGATGAGGGCGGCGAGCACTTCCTGCCGCCCAAGGGCGCCAAAGTAGTCAGCCCTCTGAACATGTCTCCGAAGATAATCGGCGGCACCAACACCGCGTTCAGCAGCGCACCTTGGATGGTGCAGCTCCTGTTCGAGTACGACAACGACGGCTATTTCTACTTCACCTGCGGCGGAACGCTCGTCGCGCCCAACAAGGTGATGACGGCGGCGCACTGCGTCACCGACGAGAACGGCAAGGCCCTCGACATGACCGGGCACGGCATGGTGCTCGCGGGCACCGCCAAGCTCGCCGGCGGTCCGAACGACGAGGGAACCGCGGTCGACATCACCCGCTCGTACTTCGCGGGTAGTTACAACGCGGACGCGATAGACAACGACATCGCGCTGCTGACTCTCTCCAAGCCGCTGCCGTACACGCCGGCCCAGCCCGCCTCGTACGGCGACAACGCCCGCTACACCCCGGGCACCGTGGCCACCACGTACGGCTGGGGCATGACCGGTTCTGACTGGGATTACTCTCCGCTGTCGGACACACTGCTGCGCCTCGAGCAGCCGCTGCGCTCCGACGCCGAGTGCTCGGAGAACCTCGACACCGCGGTCAATGTCCCGGGCGCCTACAAGCCCGGCCACATGATCTGTGCCGGTGTGGGCGGCACCGGCAACGACGCCACGGGGCAGGCCACCTGCCCCGGTGACTCGGGAAGCCCGATGTTCGTCAGCGGACGGGTCATCGGCATCACCTCGTGGGGCCCCGCCAGCCAGACGGAGGCCTGCAACATCGCCGGGACGTACGACGCGTACACCAAGGTCGCGACGTACTACCGCTCGATCCAGCCTCGGATCGACGACACCAGTTTCAGCGGCGACCACCGTGCGGACCTGTTCGCCCGGAGCACCGGCGCCACCGGCTACACCTTCAACTCCACTGGTGAGGCGCTCGCGGCGCGCAAGACCTTCGCGGGCTCCTACAGCGCGTACAACCTTGTCGTGCAGACTGACCTGAACCGCGACGGCTACGAGGACCTCATCGCACGTGAGGGCTCCACCGGCGACGTGTACTGGCTGCACCGTTCGGCAAGCAGTTCGACGTACGCCCGGACGAAGATGTTCAGCAACTGGAAGACCGTGCGCGCGATCGTCGCCCCTGGTGACGTGAACAACGACGGCAAGGGCGACGTCCTGGCAGTCACCTCGACGGGTGACCTGATGGTGTACCCGAGCTACGGCAACGGGAAGTTCAACACGGCCGTCAAGGCCGCGACCGGGTACCAGGTGTACAACCAGGTCCGCGGGCACGGCGACTTCACGTACGACGGCAAGAACGACCTGCTGCTGCGTCGCGGCGGAACGAACGACCTCTACCTCGCCAAGGGCACGGGCAAGTCCACCGCGCCCTTCGAGGCCCCGGTCCTGGTCCGCAGCAACTGGTCCGCGTACGACCTGCTCGTCACTCCGGGTGACGTCAACGGCGACGCGAAGTCGGACCTCGTGGCACGTTCCACCGCGGGCGGGCTGTACCTCCTCAAGGGCACCGGTCTGGGCACATCCGAGATCTTCGCCACACAGGTGAAGCTCGGTACCGGCTGGGGCAGCTACTACACGGTCGGCTGAATCCCCAGGTGAGCGCCGGGTTACCGGCCAGCTCACCCGCTTCCGCGGTGGCCCCCGTCCTCGGACGGGGGCCACCGCTCGTTGTGCCACGCTTCTGGCTGCCCGTCGTCACCCACGGGAGACGACGGGCCTCGCCCGTGCACGACGGCAGGGGGCAGCAGCGAGGAACGGAAAGAGAGAGCCGTATGAGCGAGCAGAGCAGGAGCGCCGGCCGAATACGTGGCACCGGCAGCCGCCGGAAGAAGCCCTCCAAGGGCCGCCGTGTGAAGACCGTCGCGCTGTGGGGCGCCGCCGCCCTGGTGGTCGTCGGAGGGTCCGGGGCCGGGTACGCCTACTTCACGCTCAACGGGAATCTCAAAGCCGTCGACATCGACGCCGCACTGGGCACCGACCGCCCGGACGACGTGGACGACGGCTCCCAGGACATCCTCGTGCTGGGCTCGGACTCCCGCTCCGGGGCCAACTCGCAGTACGGCAAGGACGGGGGCGGCGCGCGGTCGGACACCGCGATGGTCGTCCACGTCAACCAGGGCCACACCTCGGCGAGTGTGGTCTCCGTCCCGCGGGACACCCTCGTCGACCGCCCCGCCTGTGCGAGCGACACGAGCGGCCGGCAGGTGGGCGCGGAGCACCACGCGATGTTCAACACGGCGTACGAGGTCGGCGGGCCCGCCTGCGCGGTGAAGACGGTCGAGGCGATGTCCGGGATCCGCATGGACCACTACGTCGAGGTCGACTTCACCGGGTTCAAGAAGCTCATCGACGAGCTGGGTGGCGTGAAGATCACCACCTCGCAGGCGATCGACGACCCCGACAGCCACCTCGCGCTGAAGCCCGGCACCCACACTCTGAGCGGTGAGCAGTCCCTCGGCCTCGTCCGCACCCGCCACAGCGTCGGCGACGGCAGCGACCTGGGCCGCATCCAGCTCCAGCAGGCGTTCATGAAGGCCCTGATGGACCGGACGAAGAGCGTCGGCGTGTTCTCGGACCCGAGGGCGCTCTTCGGACTCGCGAACTCGGCCACCAAGGCGGTCACCACCGACTCGGCACTGGCGTCGGTCAAGAAGCTCGCCGGATTCGCCAACGGGCTCAAGGGCCTCGGCTCGAAGCACGTCGACATGGTCACGCTGCCCGTGGAGTACGACCCGGAGAACCCCAACCGCGTGCTTCCCCAGCAGAAGGCCGGACAGCAGGTGTGGGACGCGCTCAAGCACGACAGGCCCGTCCCGGCCTCCGCGACGGCCCAGTCGGCCGGCGACAAGGGCGAGGCGGGGACGGTCGTGCGTTAGCGGCGACGGCGTTCCGTCACCGGGCGGTCGCCCAGCGTTCCCCACGGTTGGGGGAATACACACGGCCGGGTCCTCGTTTTGGGAGATACGGCCGGTCCTGGCAGACTGGTACGTCGGCCCCGGTTCACGGACGCGCAATCCGCGCGAACGACCCGGTGCCCTCCCGAACCTAGGAGACACCTTGAAGCGCGACATTCACCCCGAGTACGTCGAGACGCAGGTCAGCTGCACCTGCGGTGCGTCGTTCACCACCCGGAGCACCCTTGAGGGCGGCGCCATCCGCGCCGACGTCTGCTCCGAGTGCCACCCGTTCTACACGGGCAAGCAGAAGATCCTCGACACCGGCGGCCGCGTGGCCCGCTTCGAGGCCCGCTTCGGCAAGGCTGCCGGCTCCGCCAGCAAGTAGCGAGCCACTGCGCCGGTTCCCGACGCCCTCCAACGGGGCGCCGGGGCCGGCGTTTTTCCGGCTGTGCCACCGGGTGCGCCCCGGCGGCGCACCACCGGCAGCACGCCGTCCAGGCAGCCCGCAGACGTATGACGCAGAAACCAGGAGCCCGAAGATGTTCGAGGCGGTCGAGGAACTGATCGGCGAACACGCCGATCTCGAGAAGAAGCTCGCCGATCCGTCGGTCCACGCCGACCAGGCCAACGCGCGCAAGCTCAACAAGCGCTACGCGGAGCTGACCCCGATCGTCTCCACGTACCGGTCCTGGAAGCAGACCGGCGACGACATCGAGACCGCCCGCGAATTCGCCGCCGACGACCCGGACTTCGCCGCCGAGGTCAAGGTCCTGGAGAAGCAGCGCGAAGAGATCACCGAGAAGCTCCGGCTCCTGCTGGTCCCGCGCGACCCCAGCGACGACAAGGACGTGCTGCTGGAGATCAAGGCGGGAGCGGGCGGCGACGAGTCCGCCCTCTTCGCCGGCGATCTGCTGCGCATGTACCTGCGCTACGCCGAGCGCGTCGGGTGGAAGACCGAGATCATCGACTCCACCGAGTCCGAGCTCGGCGGTTACAAGGACGTCCAGGTCGCGGTGAAGACCAAGGGCGGCAACGGCGCCACCGAGCCCGGCCAGGGCGTCTGGGCGCGGATGAAGTACGAGGGAGGCGTGCACCGCGTGCAGCGCGTGCCCTCCACCGAGTCGCAGGGCCGTATCCACACCTCGGCCGCCGGTGTGCTCGTCACGCCCGAGGCGGAGGAGGTCGACGTGGAGATCCACGCCAACGACCTCCGTATCGACGTCTACCGCTCCTCCGGCCCCGGCGGTCAGTCCGTCAACACCACGGACTCCGCCGTGCGCATCACGCACCTGCCGACCGGTGTCGTCGCCTCCTGCCAGAACGAGAAGAGCCAGCTCCAGAACAAGGAGCAGGCCATGCGCATCCTGCGCTCCCGGCTGCTCGCCGCCGCCCAGGAGGCCGCCGAGCAGGAGGCCTCCGACGTACGCCGCAGCCAGGTGCGCACCGTGGACCGCTCCGAGAAGATCAGGACGTACAACTTCCCGGAAAACCGGATCTCGGACCACCGCGTCGGTTTCAAGGCGTACAACTTGGACCAGGTGCTCGACGGTGAGCTCGACGCGGTCATCCAGGCCTGCGTCGACGCAGACTCGGCCGCCAAGCTCGCCTCCGCGTAAGCGCCAACGCCCAGCCCCGCTCGTGAACCCGTACGGAGAACCGCGATGAACCTGCTGCTCGCCGAGGTGGCCCAGGCCACCCAGCGGCTGGCCGACGCCGGTGTCCCCTCACCGCGATTCGACGCCGAGGAACTCGCCGCGTTCGTGCACGGGGTCAAGCGGGGCGGACTGCACAACGTGCCGGACGCCGACTTCGACGCCCGCTACTGGGAGACGATCGCCCGCCGCGAGGCCCGCGAACCGCTGCAGCACATCACCGGCCGTGCCTTCTTCCGCTACCTGGAACTCCAGGTCGGCCCCGGGGTCTTCGTCCCCCGCCCGGAGACCGAGTCGGTGGTCGGCTGGGCGATAGACGCCGTCCGCGCGATGGATGTCGTCGAGCCGCTGATCGTCGACCTGTGCACCGGATCGGGTGCGATCGCCCTCGCCATGGCGCAGGAGGTCCCGCGCTCGCGTGTGCATGCCGTCGAGCTGTCCGAGGACGCCCTGAAATGGACCCGGAAGAACGCCGAGGGGTCCAGGGTCACCGTCCATCGCGGCGACGCCCTGAGCGCCCTTCCCGAGCTCGACGGCCAGGTCGACCTGGTGATCTCCAACCCGCCCTACATCCCGCTCACCGAGTGGGAGTACGTGGCGCCCGAGGCCCGCGACCACGACCCGCAGATGGCGCTGTTCTCCGGTGAGGACGGACTCGACACCATCCGCGGCATCGAGCGCACCGCGCACCGGCTGCTCCGCCCCGGCGGGCTCGTCGTCATCGAGCACGCCGACACCCAGGGCGGCCAGGTGCCGTGGATCTTCACCGAGGAGCGGGGCTGGGCCGACGCGGCCGACCACCCCGACCTGAACAACCGGCCCCGGTTCGCGACGGCCCGCAAGGCCATGCCGTGACCACGGGGACACCCGGACCGCAGTACCCCTACCCGTACATGCCCGAGGAGGCCGGCTGATGGCACGGCGATACGACTGCAACGACGCGACCGACCGTACGACCGGCCTGCGTGAAGCCGCGTCCGCCGTCCGCCGCGGCGAACTGGTCGTGCTGCCCACCGACACCGTCTACGGCATCGGTGCGGACGCCTTCAGCTCCGAGAGCGTCGCCGACCTGCTCGACGCCAAGGGCCGCGGCCGGAACATGCCGACGCCTGTCCTGATCGGCTCCCCGAACACCCTGCACGGCCTGGTCACCGACTTCTCCGAGCAGGCGTGGGAACTCGTCGACGCGTTCTGGCCGGGCGCCCTCACGCTCGTCGCGAGGCACCAGCCTTCGCTGCAGTGGGACCTCGGTGACACCCGCGGCACCGTCGCCGTCCGGATGCCCCTGCACCCCGTCGCCATCGAGCTGCTGACGGAGGTCGGCCCGATGGCCGTCTCCAGCGCCAACCTCACCGGACACCCCTCTCCCGAGGACTGCGACGCCGCCCAGGACATGCTCGGCGACAGCGTGTCCGTCTACCTCGACGGCGGTCCGACCCCCGGGATCGTGCCGTCCTCGATCGTCGACGTCACGGGCAGGATCCCCGTCCTGCTCCGCGCCGGCGCACTCTCGGTCGAGGAACTCCGCAAGGTGGTACCCGACCTCGAGGTGGCCAATTGACCGCCCCTGAGGGGCGTGGCATAGCGGGACAGCACGAGGTGTTCCGCATCCTCCACGTCAGCACCGGCAACGTCTGCCGCTCGCCCATCACCGAGCGGCTGACCCGCCATGCCCTCATCGACCGCCTCGGCGATCCGCTGAGCGGCGGCCTCATCGTGGAGAGCGCGGGCACCTGGGGGCACGAGGGCGCGCCCATGGAGGCCAACGCCGAGGTCGTCCTCGCCGACTTCGGCGCGGACGCCTCCGGCTTCGTCGGCCGTGAGCTCCTCGACGAGCACGTGATCCGTGCCGACCTGGTGCTCACAGCCACCCGTGACCACCGCGCCCAGGTCATCTCCATGGGCCACTCGGCGGGCCTGCGGACCTTCACGCTCAAGGAGTTCACCCGCCTGGTGCGGGCCATAGACCCCGCGACGCTCCCCGACGCCCGTGAGGAGGGCGTGGTCGAGCGCGCCCGCGCACTGGTGCGCGCCGCGGCGGCCCTGCGCGGCTGGCTCCTGGCGCCCACCGCGGAGGCGGACGAGGTCTACGACCCCTACGGCGCGCCGATCACGTTCTTCCGTTCCATCGGCGACGAGATCAGCCAGGCGCTCGATCCCGTCATGACCGCACTGACCGGGGTACGCGCTCCCCACTGAAGGTTCGCCGCCCCGCGCACCTCGCGCCCGGGTGCGCCGACCGGCGTAGAGTGCCGCACGGCAGCGGGCAGGCAGCCGGGGGCGGGCCTACATTGGATCTGACGCCAGTGCACCCCTCCCTCAGGCCCGGAGCCGTCAGATGCCGGTCACCACGCCAGTCGCACCAGTCGCACCCGCAGCAGTGCTCCCGCCGGACACCGCCGTGCCGCAGGACTTCGGCGCCCTGCTCCGCCAGGACCCGGAGATGGGCGGCATCCTGCTGGCCGAGGCCGGCCGGCAGGCGAGCACCCTCCAGCTGATCGCCGCCGAGAACTTCACCTCGCCCGCGGTCCTCGCCGCCCTGGGCTCCCCGCTCGCCAACAAGTACGCCGAGGGCTACCCCGGAGCCCGCCACCACGGCGGCTGCGAGCAGGCCGACGCCGCAGAGGGCCTCGCCGTCCGCCGCGCCATGGCGCTGTTCGGGGCCGAGCACGCCAACGTCCAGCCGCACTCGGGCTCCTCCGCCGTCCTCGCCACGTACGCCGCGCTGCTGCGACCGGGCGACACGGTGCTGGCGATGGGTCTCCCGTACGGTGGCCACCTCACCCACGGCGCCCCGGGCAACTTCTCCGGGCGCTGGTTCGAGTTCGCGGGGTACGGCGTCGACCCCGACAGCGGCCTCATCGACTACGCACAGGTGCGCGCCCTGGCCCGGGCAAGGCGCCCCAAGGCGATCGTCTGCGGCTCGATCTCCTACCCCAGGCACCCCGACTACGAGCTGTTCCGGGAGATCGCCGACGAGGTGGGCGCCTACCTCATCGCAGACGCGGCCCATCCCATGGGGCTGATCGCCGGGGGAGCCGCGCCCAGTCCGGTCCCGTACGCGGACGTGGTGTGCGCCACGACGCACAAGGTCCTGCGAGGGCCGCGCGGCGGCATGATCCTGTGCGGCGTCGAACTGGCCGAGAGGATCGACCGCGCGGTGTTCCCGTTCACCCAGGGCGGCGCGCAGATGCACACGGTCGCGGCGAAGGCGGTCGCGTTCGGCGAGGCGGCGACCCCGGCGTACGCGGTGTACGCCCACCGGGTCGTCTCGCACGCCCGGGTCCTGGCGGCCGCGCTCGAGGAAGAGGGCTTCGAGGTGACCACGGGCGGTACGGACACCCACATCGTCGTCGCGGACCCCGGCCCTCTCGGCGTCGACGGCCGCACGGCACGTGAGCGGCTCTGCGCCGCCGGGATGGTCCTGGACACCTGCGCGCTGCCCTACGGGGACGCACGGGGCATCCGGCTGGGCACCGCCGCCGTGACCACCCAGGGGATGGACGAGGACGACATGGTGCGGATCGCGGAGCTGTTCGGCGCGGTCGTGCGCGAGGAGCGCGACGCGGGCCGGCTGCGGGCCGACGTGCGCGCACTGGCCGAGGACAATCCGCCGTATCCGGGGTAGCCGGACCGTGTGCAACCATCACCCGTGGCTCGGTGTCCTTGCTCATGAGACTAGGGTGTGGGGCTGAGATGGCCGGCGAAATCTGTGGGGCAGCCCGTGCGTGATTACCTGCTGACGCTCTGTGTCACGGCCGCAGTTACCTATCTGCTGACCGGACCCGTGCGGAAGTTCGCCATCGCGGTCGGGGCCATGCCCGCGATCCGTGCGCGCGACGTACACCGGGAACCGACTCCTCGGCTCGGTGGCATCGCCATGTTCGGCGGACTGTGCGCCGGACTGATCGTCGCGGACCACCTGTTCAACCTGAACAGTGTCTTCGAACTCTCCAACGAGCCCAGAGCACTGCTCTCCGGTGCCGCCCTCATCTGGCTGATCGGCGTCCTGGACGACAAGTTCGAGCTCGACGCCCTGATCAAGCTCGGCGGCCAGATGATCGCCGCCGCCGTCATGGTCATCCAGGGTCTGACGATTCTGTGGCTGCCCATCCCGGGCGTGGGCACCGTCGCCCTCACCCAGTGGCAGGGCACGCTGCTCACGGTGGCGCTGGTCGTGATCACGATCAACGCGGTCAACTTCGTCGACGGGCTGGACGGGCTCGCGGCCGGCATGGTCTGCATCGCCTCCGCGGCGTTCTTCCTGTACGCCTACCGGCTCTGGTACGGGTACGGAATCGAGGCCGCGGCCCCCGCGACGCTCTTCGCCGCGATCCTGATGGGCATGTGCCTCGGCTTCCTGCCGCACAACATGCACCCCGCCCGGATCTTCATGGGCGACTCCGGTTCGATGCTGATCGGCCTGGTGCTGGCCGCGGGCGCGATCTCCGTCACGGGACAGGTCGACCCGGACCTGATGCAGATCTTCGAGGGCAGCGAGCGCGAGGCCACCCACGCGATGCTCCCCGTCTTCATCCCGCTGCTGCTGCCGCTCACGATCATCGCGATCCCGGCCGCGGACCTGGTGCTCGCGATCGTGCGGCGTACCTGGAACGGCCAGTCGCCGTTCGCGGCCGACCGCGGCCACCTGCACCACCGGCTGCTGGAGATCGGGCACTCGCACAGCAGGTCGGTGCTGATCATGTACTTCTGGTCCGCGCTGATCGCGTTCGGCGCCGTCGGCTACTCGGTGCACTCGGCCTCGCTGTGGATCGTCCTGGTGATCGTGGGGCTCAGCGCCGTCGGTCTGGTCCTGCTGCTCATGCCGCGCTTCGTCCCCCGGGCACCGCGCTGGGCGGAGGCGTTCGTACCGCCCCGCTACCGGCGCCGCAGGCGCGCGGGTCAGGAAGAGGCCGCACAGGACGCCGAAGACGCCCCCCAGGGCCAACACGGGCCCGGCAGCTCGCAGATGGCCTCCTCGGAGCAGGAGCGGGCCCCGGTGGCCGTGGGCGTGTCCGGCGTCAACGGAGCGACAGCGATCGGTCCCCGTTCGCGCTTCGCGGATCGGGACCGAGCCGACTCGTCACGTTGACGGACCGGGTGCAGACAGCCCAGTACCAGACAATGCGCCGTGACGTGCTGCACACACGCACGAAGTAACCCTCACGTGTGACAGCTGGCACACTTTCTGAGTAAAGACCTCATCAAATAGTTTGTGATAGCGTTCACGAAGCCCGGTGATGAAGCCGAAGGACCTGAGTAGCACGGTCCCTTGGTCCGAAACATCGATCTCGGTCCGGGCCTACGCTCGTCCCTGACGACCACCGCCCACCCCCTGCCATGCGGAGCAACCGCCATGCCGTCCAACAACGACGTCCGGACTCTCCTTCAGACCGCCGTGCCTACTGCTGCCGCCGGCGTCGTCGCCGCTGCGGTCAGCGCCGGTGTCGCGGGTGGCAAGGGAGCCCTGGGTGCGGTTGTCGCGACGCTGGTCGTGATCCTCTTCATGGGGATCGGGCTCGTGGTGCTGCAGCGGACCGCCAGGTCCCTTCCGCACCTGTTCCAGGCCATGGGGCTGATGCTGTACACGGCGCAGCTCCTGCTCCTGTTCATCTTCGTCGCCGTGTTCAAGGACACGTCGCTGTTCAACCCGAAGGCCTTCGCGATCACGCTGGTTGCGACGACCCTCGCGTGGATCGGCGCCCAGGCGCGTGCGCACATGAAGGCCAAGATCCTTTACGTCGAACCCGAGTCCAGCAGCGCCCACGAGCCCAGGAAGACGGGCTCGTCGGCGTGATGGGTAGGGCCGGAATAAGGGCGCTCACCGGAGCCTGCTATCGTCCGGTTTCAACTGCGGCACTGCGGGCGCGGGCATGTGAGCTGACGCCTGCTCGATCGCGAGGCTCATTGCCTGACTGCCGCTCACACATCCGTAACACCAGTCCAGTGCCGAACCGCGGCCGCGTGCCGCGCCGACACATCGAGGTTGCCGTACCTATGCGCCACGCTGAAGGAGCCCGCGGTGAGTGCTGACCCGACACAGGTGCTCGCCTTCGAGACCGATTGCCACATCTTCGACGGTTGTGGTTTCCCGGCACCCGGCCTGCACTCGTTCCTGTTCGAGCCCCTCTGGGGCGACGCGGACAGCAACCTGTACTTCAACAAGCCGATGCTGCTGGCCCTGCTCGGCTCGGTCATCATCGTCGGTTTCTTCTGGGCTGCGTTCCGCAAGCCCAAGATGGTCCCCGGCAAGCTGCAGTCGGTCGCCGAGATGGGCTACGACTTCGTCCGTCGCGGCATCGTCTACGAGACGATCGGCAAGCGCGAGGGCGAGAAGTACGTTCCGCTCGTCGTATCGCTGTTCTTCTTCGTCTGGATGATGAACCTCTGGTCGATCATCCCGGTCGCACAGTTCCCCGTGACGTCGATCATCGCGTACCCGATCGTGCTCGCCCTGATCGTCTACGTGCTCTGGGTCAGCCTGACCTTCAAGCGGCACGGATTCGTCGGCGGGTTCAAGAACATCACCGGTTACGACAAGTCGCTCGGCCCGGTGCTTCCGCTGGCGATGCTGATCGAGTTCTTCTCGAACCTGCTGGTCCGGCCGTTCACGCACGCGGTGCGACTCTTCGCGAACATGTTCGCTGGTCACACCCTGCTGCTGCTGTTCACGATCGCCAGCTGGTACCTGCTCAACGGCATCGGTATCGCCTACGCCGGCGTCTCCTTCGTCATGGTCATCGTGATGACCGCGTTCGAGCTCTTCATCCAGGCGCTGCAGGCGTACGTCTTCGTCCTCCTGACCTGCACCTTCATCCAGGGCGCGCTCGCCAAGCACCACTGAGCGACCCGCTCCTGCCCCTCAGTCGTCCGGTGGCCAACCCCCACCGGTCCGTGAAAGAGAAGGAAGAACTGGCATGTCCCAGACCCTTGCTGCCGTCACCGGCTCCCTCGGCTCCATCGGTTACGGCCTCGCCGCCATCGGCCCCGGCGTCGGCGTCGGCATCATCTTCGGTAACGGCACCCAGGCTCTTGCCCGTCAGCCCGAGGCTGCCGGTCTCATCCGCGCCAACCAGATCCTCGGCTTCGCCTTCTGTGAGGCGCTCGCCCTCATCGGTCTGGTCATGCCGTTCGTCTACGGCCAGTAGTGATCCTCGGATCCACGACCAGCCAACTAGACGAAAGGCACTGATGTGAGCCAGCTGCTTACGGTCGCGGCCGAGGAGATGGAAAATCCCCTCGTCCCGCCGATTCCAGAGCTCGTCATCGGCCTCATCGCCTTCGTCATCGTCTTCGGTTTCCTCGCCTGGAAGCTCCTCCCGAACATCAACAAGGTTCTGGAAGAGCGTCGCGAGGCCATCGAAGGCGGTATCGAGAAGGCCGATGCGGCCCAGACCGAGGCCCAGAGCGTGCTTGAGCAGTACAAGGCTCAGCTCGCCGAGGCCCGCCACGAAGCCGCGCGTCTGCGCCAGGAGGCGCAGGAGCAGGGTGCCGTCATCATCCAGGAGATGAGGGCGGAAGGTCAGCGGCAGCGCGAAGAGATCATCGCCGCCGGCCACGCCCAGATCGAGGCGGACCGCAAGGCCGCGGCCTCGGCGCTGCGTCAGGACGTGGGCACCCTCGCCACCGCCCTGGCCGGCAAGCTCGTCGGCGAGTCCCTCGAGGACCACGCCCGGCAGAGCGGCACCGTCGACCGATTCCTCGACGAGCTCGAGGCGAAGGCCGAGGCCGTCCGATGAACGGAGCGAGCCGCGAGGCGCTGGCCGCCGCACGCGAGCGCCTCGACGCACTGACCGACAGCACGTCGGTCGACGCGGCGAAGCTCGCCGAGGAGCTGGCAGCCGTTACCGCGCTGCTCCACCGCGAGGTATCGCTGCGCCGGGTCCTCACCGACCCGTCGCAGGGCGGCGAGGCCAAGGCCGAGCTGGCCGGACGGCTGCTGAGCGGTCAGGTGAGCGGCGAAGCCGTGGACCTGGTCTCCGGCATGGTCCGCTCCCGCTGGTCGCAGTCGCGTGACCTGGTCGACTCGGTCGAGGAACTGGCGAACACCGCGGACCTCACCGCCGCCCAGCGCGCCGGTGCGCTCGACGACGTCGAGGACGAACTGTTCCGGTTCGGCCGGATCGTCGGTTCCGACACGGGACTGCGTTCCGCTCTCACCAGCCGCACGGCGTCGGCCGCCGCCAAGGGCGAGCTGCTCCGCAGCCTGCTCGCAGGCAAGGCGCAGCCCGTCACCGAGCGTCTCGTCACGCGCCTCGTGACCCAGCCGCGTGGACGTAGCCTGGAAGCAGGGCTCGACTCCCTGGCCAAGCTGGCCGCGGACCGTCGGGACCGTATGGTCGCCGTCGTCACCTCCGCGGTGCCGCTGTCCGACCGGCAGAAGCAGCGCCTCGGCGCTGCTCTGGCGAAGATCTACGGCCGGCAGATGCACCTGAACCTGGACGTGGACCCCGAGGTCCTCGGTGGGATCACGGTGCGCGTCGGTGACGAGGTCATCAACGGCACGATCGCGGAGCGCCTCGCCGAGGCGACCCGCCGGATGGCCGGCTGACAGCGAGCGGCGCAACCGCACCACCTGAACGAGCAAGAACAGCGGCCCGGTTGGGCCGTGCAGAAATTGCAGAAGATTCCTGGGGGTCGCCCCCAGACCCCCTTAAGAAACTTCGGGCCCAACAAGGAGAGCAGGGAACCCAGATGGCGGAGCTCACGATCCGGCCGGAGGAGATCCGGGACGCACTGGAGAACTTCGTCCAGTCGTACCAGCCGGACGCGGCCTCGCGCGAGGAGGTCGGAACGGTCAGCGTTGCCGGCGACGGCATCGCGAAGGTGGAGGGTCTGCCCTCCGCCATGGCGAACGAACTGCTGAAGTTCGAGGACGGAACCCTCGGTCTCGCACTCAACCTCGAAGAGCGCGAGATCGGTGCGATCGTCCTCGGCGAGTTCAGCGGAATCGAGGAGGGCCAGCCGGTGCAGCGCACCGGTGAGGTGCTCTCCGTCGGCGTCGGCGAGGGCTACCTCGGCCGCGTCGTCGACCCGCTCGGCAACCCGATCGACGGTCTCGGCGAGATCGCGACCGAAGGACGACGCGCCCTCGAGCTGCAGGCCCCTGGCGTCATGGTCCGCAAGTCGGTGCACGAGCCGATGCAGACCGGCTACAAGGCCGTCGACGCCATGGTGCCGATCGGCCGCGGCCAGCGTCAGCTGATCATCGGCGACCGTCAGACGGGTAAGACCGCTCTGGCCGTCGACACGATCATCAACCAGCGCGACAACTGGCGCTCGGGCGACGTGAACAAGCAGGTGCGCTGCATCTACGTCGCCATCGGTCAGAAGGGTTCCACCATCGCCTCCGTGCGCGGTGCCCTCGAAGAGGCCGGCGCGCTCGAGTACACGACCATCGTCGCCGCCCCGGCGTCCGACCCGGCCGGCTTCAAGTACCTGGCGCCGTACACCGGTTCGGCCATCGGCCAGCACTGGATGTACGACGGCAAGCACGTCCTCATCATCTTCGACGACCTCTCGAAGCAGGCCGACGCCTACCGCGCCGTGTCGCTTCTGCTGCGCCGTCCGCCGGGCCGCGAGGCCTACCCGGGCGACGTCTTCTACCTGCACTCGCGTCTGCTGGAGCGCTGCGCCAAGCTCTCCGACGACATGGGCGCCGGTTCGATGACGGGTCTCCCGATCGTCGAGACCAAGGCGAACGACGTGTCGGCGTTCATCCCGACCAACGTCATCTCCATCACCGACGGCCAGTGCTTCCTGGAGTCCGACCTGTTCAACGCGGGTCAGCGTCCGGCGCTCAACGTCGGTATCTCGGTCTCCCGAGTCGGTGGCTCCGCCCAGCACAAGGCCATGAAGCAGGTCTCCGGCCGACTGCGCGTGGACCTCGCCCAGTTCCGTGAGCTGGAGGCGTTCGCCGCCTTCGGTTCCGACCTGGACGCGGCCTCGAAGGCGTCGCTGGAGCGCGGTAAGCGCATGGTCGAGCTGCTGAAGCAGCCGCAGTACGCCCCGTTCCCGATGGAGGAGCAGGTCGTCTCCGTCTGGGCCGGCACCACGGGCAAGATGGACGACGTCCCGGTCGAGGACATCCGCCGCTTCGAGAGCGAGCTGCTGGAGTACCTGCGCCGTGAGCGCAAGGACCTCCTGACCAGCATCGCCGAGGGCGGCAAGATGTCCGACGACACGCTGCAGTCGATCGCCGACGCGATCGCCGCCTTCAAGCAGCAGTTCGAGACCTCGGACGGCAAGCTCCTGGGCGAGGGCTGATCGATGGGCGCTCAGCTTCGCGTTTACAAGCGCCGCATCCAAGCCGTCACCGCGACCAAGAAGATCACCAAGGCGATGGAGATGATCGCCGCCTCGCGCATCGTCAAGGCGCAGCGCAAGGTGGCGGCGTCGATGCCGTACGCGAACGAGCTCACCCGTGCGGTGACCGCGGTCGCGACCGGCTCGAACACCAAGCATCCGCTCACCACCGAGGCCGAGTCCCCGGCCCGGGCGGCGGTCCTGCTCCTCACGAGCGACCGCGGTCTGGCCGGCGGCTACTCCTCCAACGCCATCAAGGCCGCGGAGCGGCTGAGGGAGCGGCTGGCGGCCGAGGGCAAGGAGGTCGACACGTACATCGTCGGCCGCAAGGGCGTCGCGTACTACGGCTTCCGTGAGCGCAAGGTCTCGCAGTCGTGGACCGGCTTCACGGACAGCCCCGAGTACTCGGATGCCAAGAAGATCGCCGAGCCCCTCATCGAGTCCATCCAGAAGGACACGGCCGAGGGCGGCGTCGACGAGCTGCACATCGTCTTCACGGAGTTCGTGTCGATGATGACGCAGAACGCGGTCGACGGCCGGATGCTGCCGCTGTCGCTCGACCAGGTCGCGGAGGAGAGCACCGAGAAGGGCGAGATCCTTCCGCTGTTCGACTTCGAGCCGTCGGCTGAGGACGTCCTCGACGCCCTTCTGCCGCGCTACGTCGAGAGCCGTATCTACAACGCACTGCTGCAGGCCGCCGCTTCCGAGCACGCCGCCCGCCGTCGTGCGATGAAGTCGGCGACCGACAACGCCGGGGATCTGATCAAGAGCCTCTCCCGGCTTGCCAACGCGGCCCGCCAGGCCGAAATCACCCAGGAAATCAGCGAGATCGTCGGCGGTGCTGGTGCGCTGGCCGACGCGTCCGCGGGGAGTGACAAGTAATGACGACGACAGTTGAGACGGCCGCTGCCACGGGCCGCGTCGCCCGGGTCATCGGCCCGGTCGTCGACGTGGAGTTCCCCGTCGACGCGATGCCGGAGATCTACAACGCCCTGCACATCGACGTCGACGACCCGGCCGAGGCCGGCGCTCGTAAGACGCTGACCCTCGAGGTCGCCCAGCACCTGGGCGACGGCATGGTCCGCGCGATCTCGATGCAGCCCACCGACGGTGTGGTCCGCCAGGCCCCGGTGACCAACACGGGTGCGGGCATCACCGTCCCGGTCGGTGACATCACCAAGGGCAAGGTGTTCAACACCCTCGGTCAGATCCTGAACGAGCCGGAGGCCGAGGCGCAGATCACCGAGCGCTGGCCGATCCACCGCAAGGCCCCGGCCTTCGACCAGCTCGAGTCCAAGACCGAGATGTTCGAGACCGGCCTGAAGGTCGTCGACCTGCTGACCCCGTACGTCAAGGGCGGCAAGATCGGTCTGTTCGGTGGTGCGGGCGTCGGCAAGACGGTCCTCATCCAGGAAATGATCATGCGTGTGGCGAAGCTGCACGACGGTGTGTCGGTGTTCGCCGGTGTCGGCGAGCGCACCCGTGAGGGCAACGACCTCATCGACGAGATGACCGACTCGGGCGTCCTGGACAAGACCGCGCTGGTCTTCGGCCAGATGGACGAGCCGCCGGGCACCCGTCTGCGGGTCGCGCTGTCCGCCCTGACCATGGCGGAGTACTTCCGCGATGTGCAGAAGCAGGACGTGCTGCTCTTCATCGACAACATCTTCCGCTTCACGCAGGCCGGTTCCGAGGTCTCCACGCTGCTCGGCCGCATGCCGTCCGCAGTGGGTTACCAGCCGACCCTGGCCGACGAGATGGGTGTGCTGCAGGAGCGCATCACCTCGACGCGTGGTCACTCGATCACCTCGATGCAGGCGATCTACGTCCCCGCGGACGACCTGACCGACCCGGCCCCGGCCACCACGTTCGCCCACCTCGACGCGACGACGGTTCTCTCCCGTCCGATCTCCGAGAAGGGCATCTACCCGGCCGTGGACCCGCTGGACTCCACGTCCCGCATCCTGGACCCGCGCTACATCGCGCAGGACCACTACGACACGGCCAGCCGCGTCAAGGGGATCCTGCAGAAGTACAAGGACCTCCAGGACATCATCGCGATCCTCGGTATCGACGAGCTGGGCGAGGAGGACAAGCTCGTCGTCCACCGTGCCCGTCGCGTCGAGCGCTTCCTGTCGCAGAACACCCACGCCGCCAAGCAGTTCACCGGCCTGGACGGTTCGGACGTTCCGCTCGACGAGTCGATCGCCGCGTTCAACGCGATCTGTGACGGGGAGTACGACCACTTCCCCGAGCAGGCGTTCTTCATGTGCGGTGGCATCGAGGACCTCAAGGCGAACGCCAAGGAGCTCGGCGTCTCCTGAGCCTCCGGCTCACCGAGGGGGGTGGGTGTGTCCCGCCCCCCTCACCACGCCCCGTAGAATCGAACCGACACCCGGCACGACCGCCGGGTGGTGACCCGAGGAGCCACCCTTGGCTGCTGAGCTGCATGTCGAGCTGGTCGCCGCGGACCGCAGTGTCTGGTCCGGCGAGGCCACCCTCGTTGTCGCACGTACCACGTCCGGCGACATCGGCGTCATGCCCGGTCACCAGCCGCTCCTGGGTGTGCTGGAATCGGGCCCCGTGACGATCCGTACGAGCGACGGCGGGACCGTCGTCGCCGCTGTGCACGGCGGTTTCATCTCGTTCGCGGACGACAAGCTCTCGCTGCTGGCGGAGATTGCCGAGCTTGCGGACGAGATCGACGTCCAGCGCGCCGAGCGTGCGCTGGAGCGTGCGAAGTCGGACACGGATGCGGGCGCCGAGCGCCGCGCGGACGTGCGACTGCGTGCGGTGGCGGCGCACTGAGCGTCCCCACGAAGAGTTTTTGACTCAGCCGCGGCCCGAGCTGGAGAGATCCAGACCGTGTCGCGGCTGAGGCGATGCAGGTGCAGTCCGGTTCGGCTCGGTGCGGTATCCGTTACTCGACGATGCGAGGAGGTCGGTGGAGATGGTCCTCGCGTTGTGGGTGTGCGGCCTGGTAGTCGTACTGGTCGCGGTGGGTCTGTTCGTCTTCGGTCTGCGCAGGCGGCTGATCCAGCGTTCCGGCGGCACCTTCGACTGCAGCCTGCGCTGGGACATCCCGGAGGAGCCCGACCCGTCCGGCAAGGGCTGGGTGTACGGCGTCGCCCGCTACAGCGGTGACCGCGTCGACTGGTTCCGGGTCTTCTCGTACTCGCCCCGTCCGCGCCGCGGGCTGGAGCGCTCCGCGATCGAGGTGGTCGCGCGGCGGCTGCCCGAGGGTGAGGAGGAGCTGGCGCTGCTGTCCGACTCCGTCGTGCTCGGCTGTCTCCACCGGGGGACGCGCCTGGAGCTGGCGATGAGCGAGGACGCCCTGACCGGCTTCCTCGCCTGGCTGGAAGCAGCCCCGCCCGGCCAGAGGGTCAATGTGGCCTGAGGCCCTGGTCCGGGTTCTCGGGGCCCTGAGGTCCCGCACGCAAGTGAAAACCGGGGAGACAGGGGGCGAACCTGTCTCCCCGGCGCTTTCTCCGGGGCGCTGCGGCCTCGTGGGGGTGCCTCGAGGCTGTCGCGGGTGGTTAGTTGAGCCCGTTGTCCATCGCGGTCACGAGTTCGCCGTTCGCGGTGTCACCGCTGAACTCCCAGAAGAACGCCCCACCCAGACCCTGGCTGTTCGCCCAGGCCATCTTGGTGGTGATCGTCGCCGGGGTGTCGTAGCTCCACCAGTTCGTTCCGCAGTGCGCGTAGGCCGTGCCGGCGATGGTGCCAGTCGCGGGGCAGGTGTTCTTGAGGACCTTGTAGTCCTCGTTGCCCGCCTCGTAGGTACCCGGGGCCGCGCCGGTCGCCGAGCCGCCGGGGGCGGACTGGGTGACGCCGGTCCAGCCGCGGCCGTAGAACCCGATGCCGAGCAGCAGCTTCGAGGCCGGGACGCCCTGGGCCTTCAGCTTCGCGATCGCGGCGGCGGAGTTGAAGCCCTCCTGCGGGATGCCCGTGTACGAGGTCAGCGGCGAGTGCGGGGCCGTCGGGCCCGTCGGGGCGAAGGCGCCGAAGAAGTCGTACGTCATCACGTTGTACCAGTTCATGGACTGTGCGGCGCCCGCGTAGTCGGCCGCGTCGATCTTGCCGCCCGCCGAACCGTCCGCGGTGATCGCCGCGGTGACCAGGTTGCTGGCGCCGAACTTCGTCCGCAGTGCGGAGGCGACGTTCTTGAGTGCCGCCGGACCGCTGGTGTCACAGGTGAGACCGCAGGCGTTGGGGTACTCCCAGTCGATGTCGATGCCGTCGAAGACGTCGGCCCAACGGGGGTCCTCGACCAGGTCGTAGCAGGACTGGGCGAAGGCGGCCGGGTTCTGGGCGGCCTGCGGGAAGCCACCGGACCAGGTCCAGCCGCCGAAGGACCAGAGGACCTTGATGTGCGGGTACTTGGCCTTCAGCTTGCGCAGCTGGTTGAAGTTGCCGCGCAGCGGCTGGTCCCAGGTGTCGGCGACGCCGTCGACGGACTGGTCGGCGGTGTAGGCCTTCTCGTAGTCGGCGTTGGAGTCACCGATGGTGCACCTGCCGTTCTGGACGTTGCCGAACGCGTAGTTGATGTGAGTGATCTTCGCGGCGGAACCGGAGGTCACGAGGTTCTTGACGTGGTAATTGCGCCCGTAGATGCCCCACTCGGTGAAGTAGCCGAGGTTGATCTTGTCACCCGAGCCGGGGCCCGGGTCGGTGGTGCCGGTGGTGCGCACGGCCACCGCGGCGCTGACCGGACCCGTCTGGTCGGCGGTGTCCCGGGCCTGCACCGTGTAGGAGTAGTCGGTGCCCTTGGTGAGACCGGTGTCGGTGTACGTCGTCGTGGTGACGGTCGCGACCTTCGCGCCGTCGCGCAGGACGTCGTAGTTCTTGATGCCCTTGTCGTCGGTGGCGGCCGTCCAGCTGATCTTCGCCGAGGTGTCCGTCACGTTGCTCGCGGTCGGCGTGCCGGGCTTGGAAGGGGCGTTGTCGCCGGGGACGCTGCCGCCGTCACAGGAGGCGCCGTTCAGCTTGCAGCCGGAGGGGGAGCCGCTACCGGTGCCGTTGAAGCCGAAGCTGACGCTGGCGCCCGGGGCGACGGAGCCGTTCCAGCCGACGTTCTTCGCGGTCCAGTGGGTTCCGGAGCTGGTGACGGTGGCGTCCCAGGCGGAGCCGACCGCGGTGCCGGAGGGAAAGTCCCACTCGATCGTCCAGGAGGAGAGGGCAGTGGTGCCGGTGTTCTTCACCGTCCACTGGCCCTCGAAGCCGGTGCCCCAGTCGGACTTCTTGACGTAGGTCGCCGTCGCGGACGTGGCGGCCTCGGCGGGTGAGGCCAGACCGACCATCGCGGCGAGCGGCAGCAGCAGGGCGGTGAGGCCCGCGACCGCCTTGGAGCGGGTGACGGTGCCTGCTCCACGCCTCCATCTGAGTCGGGATCCGCGTAGGGGGTTGTCAGTGCTCAACGGTGCTCCTCGGGAGAGGTCGGCTAACGGGGATGGTCCGTGGACTGCAAACCCTGCGTCGCCCTGAGCCCGCTTTGTCATGGCGTACTCACCGCAGTGTATTCGGTGAGATTAGGAAGGTCTGGACCAATCGTCAAGAGGTCCAGACCAAAGTTTCCTTGCGCGAATCAGAGCTCCAACTCCATTTCCAGGAAAGCCGCTTGTATCCGTTCGCGCAGCCTCGGCTTCCCGGGCCGCCGCCGGGTCCCCGTACACGGCCCCCGCGTACATCAACCGCACCGGACCGGTAGCACCGTCCGGTGACCCGTCCGCATCGGTTTCAGGGTGCGGCCGGGTCGCTCCACCGGGCCGGCCGCTGACTCAGCGCTCCCCGCCCGGCACCCACAGCACGTCCCCGACCTCCTTGTTCGCCGTCCTGGCGAGGATGAAGAGGAGATCGGAGAGACGGTTGAGGTAGGTGGCGGTCAGCGGGTTCATGACCTCGCCGTGCACCTCCAGCGCCGCCCAGGTGGACCGCTCGGCGCGGCGTACCACCGTGCAGGCCTGGTGCAGCAGCGCCGCGCCCGCCGTACCGCCCGGCAGGATGAAGCTGCGCAGCTTCTCCAGGTCCTCCAGGAAGTTGTCGCAGTCCGCCTCCAGTTTGTCGACGTAGGACTGCTCGACCCGCAGCGGCGGGTACTCGGGGTCCTGGACCACCGGAGTGGCGAGGTCGGCGCCCACGTCGAACAGGTCGTTCTGTACGCGGACGAGGACCTTCACGACGTCCTCGGAGAGGTTCCCGAGCGCGACGGCCGTACCGATGACGGCGTTGGCCTCGTTGGCGTCGGCGTACGCCGAGATCCGCAGATCGGTCTTGGCGGTCCGGCTCATGTCCCCGAGGGCGGTGGTGCCCTTGTCGCCGGTACGGGTGTAGATGCGCGTCAGATTGACCATGGGCCCAGCGTAGTTACGCCTCGGCCCCGTGGAAGACACTCGTGTCGGCCGTCACAGCCGGGAACGCGGTGCGAGGGTGGCGGGCGGCGGACCGGACGAGGTCTCGCGTGGAGGACCCTTCCTGCTCGACGGCGTGGAGGATCTGCTGGGCGGCAGGAGCTCAACTACGCGCGGCGCGCTGCCGCGTGGCATCTGAGGGTGTGATGTCCGTCATGTGAGACGTGACGCGCATCTCTTCACGGCCTCTATTCCCCTCACGGGTACTAATCTCCGCCGGAGAGCATGAGAACGACCGACTATGCATAGGGGTGCGAACGTGGCCAGGAAGCTCGCCGTCATCGGCGCCGGACTCATGGGGTCCGGTATCGCGCAGGTCTCCGCCCAGGCGGGCTGGGACGTCGTGCTGCGCGATGTCACCGACGAGGCCCTGGCCCGCGGACGTGGCGGTATCGAGGCGAGTTACGGCAAGTTCGTCTCCAAGGGCAAGCTCGATGCGGCCGACGCCGAAGCCGCGCTCGGCCGGATCACCACGACCACCGATCTCGACGCCGTGGCCGACGCCGACATCGTCGTGGAAGCCGTGTTCGAGAAGCTCGAGGTGAAGCACGAGATCTTCCGGACCCTCGACAAGGTCGTCCGTGAGGACGCCGTGCTCGCCTCCAACACCTCCGCCATCCCGATCACCAAGATCGCCGCGGTGACGGAGCGGCCGGAGCGGGTCGTCGGTGTGCACTTCTTCTCACCGGTCCCGATGATGCAGCTCTGCGAGCTGGTGCGCGGCTACAAGACCAGCGACGAAACCCTCGCCACCGCAAGGGAGTTCGCCGAGTCCGTAGGCAAGACGTGCATCGTCGTCAACCGCGACGTCGCGGGCTTCGTCACCACCCGGCTGATCTCGGCACTGGTCGTCGAGGCCGCCAAGCTGTACGAGTCGGGCGTCGCCTCGGCCGAGGACATCGACACCGCCTGCAAGCTCGGCTTCGGCCACGCCATGGGCCCCCTCGCCACGGCCGACATGACCGGCGTCGACATCCTCCTGCACGCCACGGGCAACATCTACACCGAGTCGCAGGACGAGAAGTTCGCCGCCCCCGAGCTGATGCGCCGGATGGTCGACGCAGGTGACATCGGCCGCAAGAGCGGGCAGGGCTTCTACACCTACTGATCACGACCGGGCCCCCGGGCCGTCCGATATGCCGTCGGACGGGCCTCGGGGGCCCGGGATCCGGTACCGTCCGGCACCCGGATCCAGGGGGTACCGCCGTATCTTCTTCACTCCTCGGGGTGAATTCGGTATCGGTTCGCTTACAGACGGCAACTTCCCTGTCGCCGCGGCAGTCAGTTGGGACAGAGGAAGAAAGAGAAAACGGTCAGACCGACCTTGCTACGGAGCACTTCCGGGGAGCGCATATGCACATCAGGGGCGACCACGCCGAGCTGGTCGTCGGGGGCCGCCTCGACGTCCGAAGCGCGGCGGACGCCCGTACGGTCCTGCATTCGGCCGTCGACGACGGGGCCGGCGATCTCGTGCTCAACCTCACCGAGCTGGACTCGTGGGACGCCACAGGACTGGGCGTCATCATGGGTGCGCACCGCAGGGCCGGAAGGGCGGGCCGCCGGCTCGTACTGCGCGGCGTGCCGCCGCAGATGCAGCGGCTGCTGGTCGCGACGAGGCTGCACAGGATCCTGGCCATCGAAGGCGGTATCGCGGCGGATTCCCTGCCACGCGTATAGGGAATTCCGGGCGGGAGCGGCGGACGGCTATTTGCGCACAATCCTCACGAGAAGGTGACGTCGTGGGCGGCGCGGCCCCCCGATGGTTCATGGATACTGTGCGAAGGTTTAGGGTTCGGCCGTCTGCCGATCGACGAGGACCCACTGGCGGACACCGGACCGGAACGAGCCGAAGCAGGCGTACGAGGCCGGAGAGGGTCACCGCGCGCTGCGCCTTTGGGGGGCTTTGACGATGGACCCGACCAACAGTGGACCGGAAGAGTACGGCCATGACCGGTCCGGTGACGACGCGCCGGCACGACGTCAGACCCGCGATCCGCTGACGCCCGACTTCGGGCATCAGACACCGCAGCAGTCCCGTGCGGTGCAGCTGATATCGGGCGACCTCCTGCTCACCGTGAATCCGGTCGACGGCAGCGAGATCGAGTCCTGCCGGCCGGGGCAGCGGCCCGCCGCACCCGTCCGGCACACCGCGGAACAGCGCGTGGACCGGGAGCGTGCTGCGGCCCCGCCCGTCCCCGCGGGGCCGCCAGGACCCCAGTTGCCCCTCCTGGAGCGTCAGGAGGACCGTGAGCGCCTCGTACGCCATCTCGCCCGCGGACGTTCCGTGTGCCTCACCGGACCGGCTGGTTCAGGGCGTACGGCCCTCCTCGACGCCGTCGCGGCCGAGTGCGCCGACCTGGCCCCGGACGGGGTCGTGCGGCTCTCCGGTTACAAGCGGACCGCCGCGGACCTGCTGCACGCCCTCTTCGAGGCCGTCTACCGGGCTCCACTGCACCGTCCCGACCGGGAAGGGCTCCTCGCGCTCGTGCGGGGCATCGGGGCCGTCGTCGTCGTCGACGACCTCGAACTCGGCGGCGCCCCGCTGCAGGAACTGCTCGACGCGACGCCCGAGTGCGCGTTCCTCTTCGGCGCGACGCCCGATGTGCCCGCGCCCACCGCCGACTCCAACCTCGAAGAAGTCCTCCTCACCGGCCTCGGCCGCAGCGCCTCGATCGAGCTCCTCGAACGCGTGGTGGAGCGCGAACTCACCGACGAGGAGGCGAACTGGGCGGGGGACCTCTGGTTCGAGTCCGAAGGGCTGCCCCTGCGCTTCGTCCAGGCCGGCGCCCTCCTGCGTCAGCGTGACGAGCTGCGGACCGGGCAGGACACCCTCGACACCTACGACGACCCGGCAGACATACCGGCCTTCGGCACGGCCGGGCCGGTGGACGCGCCGCTGCCCAGCCTCGGTGAGGGCGCGGCGCCCGCGGCGCTGCTCGCCTCCCGGCTGAGCGAGGCCGCCCGCGAGACACTCCGCTTCGCCGTCGCACTCGGCGGCGAGGTGCCGCACCAGGCGCACCTGCCCGCGCTCGTGGGCGACACCCACGCCGACGCCGCACTGGGCGAACTGCACCGCTGCGGACTGCTCTCCCCGGCCGGCCCGCGCTACCGGCTGGCGGCCGGGGTCATGGCCCAGCTGGAGGCGAGCGGATACGGCGATACCGCCGACGCCAACGCCCGAAGCGCCGCCCAGCACTACACCTGGTGGTCCGGACACCCCTCAGTCACCCCCGAACGGGCCACCGCCGAGGCGGACGCCCTGCTCGCCTCCCTCTCCCGTCTCGTCCAGGGCGACCAGGCGGGACAGGCCAGCGCGGCCGTACTGCTGGCCCGCAGCGCCGCGCCGGCCTTCGCCGCGGGCATGCAGTGGGGTGCCTGGGAGAAGGCGCTCAGGTCCGGCCAGGAGGCCGCCCGCATCGCCGGCGAGGTGGCTGAGGAGGCCTACTTCCACCACGAGTTGGGTGTCCTCGCGCTGTGCACCGGTCATCTGGACCGGGCCCGGGCCGAACTTGAGGCGTCCATCGGCATGCGCGGTGCGCTCGCCGACAAGCCCGGTGCGGTGGCGGGGCGGCGCGCGCTCGCCCTGGTCGCCGACCGTGCCGGTGACCCGCTGCCGGCCGAGCGCACCCTGCCCGGCGACGAGGTACCCGCCCCACGTGAGGAGCCGGCCCCGCCGCCCGGCGACGTACCCGCGGTCAGGCCGACCTTCCCGCGGGTCACGGACACCTCCGCCATGCTGATCACCCGTCAGGATCCCAGCCCGCCGGAGAAGAGCGGTGTCCGCGCAGGGATGCTCCGCGCAGGGGTGCTCCGCGGCGCGAGGCGCAATCTCGTCGCGGTCGGCGCGGGCGCGCTGCTGGTGGCGGTGCTCGGCACGGTCGTCACCCTGGGAGTGACCTCGGGTAGCGAGGACCCGGAAGGGCGGAACGTCACGACCGAGCAGTCGGCGGACGAGGACAACGGCGAGAGCGGTCTCCCCGCTGACGAGCCCGCCGACGGCCCGGAGTCCGAGGAGGGAACGCCCGGCGGCGGCCCCGCGTCCCCCGGCCCGTCCGGCACGGCGACCCCGTCGGCGAGCGGCACCCCGTCCCCCAGCGCCTCCGGTCCCGGTTCGAGCTCCGGCACCCCGTCGACCGGCAGCCCCACCGGAGGGCCCACACAAGGCAGCCCGTCGCCGACGAAGAACCCCACGAATCCTCCGGCCACGCCGCCCAGCCAGACAGGCACCCCGAGCGAGACCCCGACCGAACCCGAGACGCCGACGCCCACCCCGTCGGAATCGGAGACGACCACGGACCCGACCATGTCCGACTCCGCGAGCGGCCCGGCCGAGACCGTCACCGCGTCGACGACGGAGGACGGAACCGCTTCGCCGACGACGGCCTGAGAGAACGCCGTACGGGCCCGGAATGCGGGCCCGTACGGCGTGACGGGGACTGTGCGGCCCCCGGGGTCAGAACAGCCGCAGCTTGTCGTCCTCGATACCGCGCATCGCGTTGTAGTCCAGGACCAGGCACCCGATACCGCGATCGGTCGCCAGCACCCGCGCCTGCGGCTTGATCTCCTGGGCCGCGAACACGCCGCGCACCGGGGCCAGATGAGGATCGCGGTTGAGCAGCTCCAGATAGCGGGTCAGCTGCTCCACGCCGTCGATGTCCCCGCGCCGCTTCAGCTCCACGGCCACCGTCGCGCCGTCCGCGTCCCGGCACAGGATGTCGACCGGGCCGATCGCGGTCGGGTACTCACGGCGGATCAGGGTGTAACCCTCACCCATCGTCTCGATGCGGTCGGCGAGCAGCTCCTGGAGGTGCGCTTCCACACCGTCCTTGATGAGACCTGGATCGACACCCAGCTCGTGGGACGAGTCATGGAGGATTTCCTCCATAGTGATGATCAGTTTTTCGCCCGCCTTGTTCACCACGGTCCAGACGCCCTCACTGTCGCCGGCGCCCTCCTTCAGGGTGCAGGGCGGCGACATCCAGTTGAGCGGTTTGTACGCCCGGTCGTCGGCGTGTATCGAGACGCTGCCGTCCGCCTTCACCAGGATCAGACGGGGGGCGGAGGGCAGGTGGGCAGTGAGCCGGCCCGCGTAGTCGACGGAGCAACGGGCGATGACGAGACGCATGGTCGGCAACGCTACTCGACGACGCGGGGTCCACGCGATTCCCGGCCCCCTGGCGGCACCCCTCGACGGACGCCGATCGGGCTTGCCCCTCTTTGCGACCGTTCGTTATTGGCCGGTTGTGTTCCCAATCTCCTGGTGCGGCCCGGACCGCGCCCTTAACGTGGAAGCAGGAGGTCGCCGTCTGTGTACGCAGCGTCGCCGCCCTGCCCTGCCCGTAAGGCCCCGGCCACCCGTCGGGGTCGCGAGAGGAGAACCCATGTCGCTCGACGTCTCACCGGCGCTGTTGGAACAGGCCGAGCGAGGCGAGGTCGACGAAGCCGACTTCGTCGACTGCGTCCGGACCTCCCTGCCCTACGCATGGGAGATGATCAGCTCCCTGGTGGCACAGCTGAAGGTCGACGGCGGAGAGTTCGCCGACAACCAGACGCCCCCGCCGGACGAGCAGGCACGTGGTCAGCTGCTGCGTGCGCTCGCGAGTGATGCGATACGCGGCGCGCTGCAGCGGCACTTCGGAGTGCGCCTGGCATTCCAGAACTGCCACCGCATCGCCGTATTCCCGCTGGACGCTTCGGTCGACGAGCGGCTGGCCCGATTCACCTCGGTGAGGGGCCAGTTGCTCAACCAGTCGCCCGAACTGCGGGACTGCTGACGCTTCCGCTGCCGCTCCGGGCCGCGGGAGGTGCAACTGGCTCCGGAGCGGCAGCTTCCGTACCACCGCACCACCAGGACAACCAGCGTGAACCCGTCACTTCAGCAACGGCAGCACTTCCGTGCCCAGCCGCTGCACATTGGTCTCCGTCGCCGCGAGGTCGCCCGATCCCTCCACCATGAGGGCGAATCGAGTGATGCCCGTGCGCTCCGCCGTGGCCGCCAGCCTGTCGGCGGCGAGACGGGGCGGTCCCACCGGATGAAGGCCGCACAGGAACTCCGTGTACGCCACGGGGTCGCGCATCACCCGGTGCCGGCCGTCGACCGTCACATGGGCGCCGAGCCCCTGGCGCAGCCACCCCGGCATCGCCTTCACGAGCGTCTCCACCGCGTCCGCGGGACGGTCGGCGATCTGAGCCACCCCTGCGGACACGTGTTCCACCCGCTCCACCACCTCCGGCGGCTGGCCCGCCTCCCGGGCGGCAGACCGCCACAGGGCGACCATGTCCGCCTTGTCCTCGTCGCCGCAGTGCATCCCGAGCAGCATCGGCAAACCCTTTCCAGCGGCGAGTTTCACGCTTTTCTGCGAGGTGCACGCGACGATCACCTCGGGGCCCGCCGGACCGTCTCCGAGGAGCTCGTCGGCGCGGGGGACCACGGCCACCTCGCGGAAGCCGAAGCGCTCTCCGCCGCCCGCCACCCGGGGCTTGTCCAGCCAGTCGAGCAGCAGTTCCAAGGCCTCGGGGAAGCCCCGCTCGTACGCGTCGAGGCCGCCTCCGAAGACCTCCAGGTCGACCCACGGGCCACCGCGCCCCACTCCCAGGGTGAAGCGGCCGCCGCTGGTCAGGTGCAGCAGCGCTGCCTGTTCGCCGAGTATCACCGGATGCTGGTTGGGCAGCACGCTCACCGCCGTGCCCACCCGGATCCTGCGGGTGCGGCCGAGCAGCAGCGCGGCCAGTGTCGTGGCGGACGGGCACACCCCGTACGGCACGAAATGATGTTCTGCCAGCCAGACCGAATCGAGTCCGGACTCCTCCGCGACCTCGGCGGACCGGACTGCCCGGTGGAGGGCCTCGCCCTGCCCCTGACCCGGAAACTGTGCTGCCAGTACGAACGTTCCTACGCGCATCGCCTTCTGCCTCCTTACGGCCGACGCGGCTGTCCCCCACTGGCAACAACGTCTGACACGTGCCAAAGGCACGGTCCACGGCGAAGTTGTTGCGATTTTCCGGTAACCCACTCGCCCCTCTGCCACTCAGGCGCCCCACCCGCACCCGGTACGCCGCCGATGGCTCTAGGCTGGACGGAACAATCCGCCCCGTACCGCCACGTGAGGTGTTCCGTGTCCCCGCGCCGCAACCGCCCCAGAGGCGGCGAGAGTCCCGCCGGCAACGAACGAGAGCCGGGGGATCGGTACGGCAGCGGCGGTGCGACCGAGAGCTGGCAGGGCGAGGAGTGGTCGGTGCGCCCCGTGAGCGGCGCGAGCGCGGCGGGAAAGCGCTACCGCTGCCCCGGCTGCGACCAGGAGATCCCGTCCGGTGTCCCGCACATGGTGGCCTGGCCCGAGTTCGGCGGCATCGACGACCGGAGGCACTGGCACAAGGCCTGCTGGAACGCGAGGGACCGCCGCACCACGAGGGTGCAGCGGTCCAGGAACGCTCCGCGCTACTGAGAGCAGGCTCTGGGTCAGACGTCGCGCCGGTCCAGCGCGGCGAAGGCACCGGCCATGACCACCGCGGTCACGCCGATGATGATCCACAGCGGCTCCCAGCCGACCGGCCCCGACGTGGTCACCGACGCGTCGTACATCGCGCCCAGCTGGTTGGGGATGGAGTACTCGAACAGTGCCTGCTGCACGTCCGCGAGGGACGCCGAGAACATGAACATCGCGAGCACGAGCGGGAGCAGCACCACCGCGATCATGATCGTGATCGCGCCGGCCGAATGCCGGATGAGCGCGCCGAGCGCGAGGGAGAGCAGCCCGAGCGTCGCGACGTAGAGGCCGACACCCACGGTGGCACGCACCCAGGAGGCGGCGTCGGCCGTGGCCCCGTCCAGCATGGCCGTCTGCAGCACCCCGACGATCCCGGTGGTCACCGTGGTGATCGTGAAGGCGAGCAGGAAGAAGACGATCGACTTCGCGATCAGGATCCGCGCCCTGCTGGGGCACGCGGTCAGCGTCGTACGGATCATTCCCGTGCCGTACTCGGACGCGATGGTGAGCACCCCAAGGGTGATCACACAGATCGAGCTGAGCAGCACGCCGAAGAACCCGAGGCTGAGCACGGGCGCCCCGTTCAGGTTCCCGTCCGAGACACTCACGGCGAACGCGGTGAGCAGACCGATGCCGACCAGCAGCACGACCATCACGCCGAGCGTCCACATCGTGGAGCGCACGGAGCGGATCTTCGTCCATTCGGAGGCGATCGCGTCACCGAGGCCGGGCGTGCGTACGGGGATCGGTGAGGCGTAGAGCCCGGCCGGCGCGCCCCGGTCCTGCTGCGGGTGCTGCGGTCCGGGGGCCTGGTGTGCCTGCGGGGGCGGCGGAGTCGCCGGCGTCGTCATCGGGAGTCCTCGCTGGTCGTGTGCCCGGCCGCCTCGGCGGCGGGCGCGGGTGCCGGTGCGGCCACGGGTGAGCCGGCGTAGGGGTTCTGTCCCGGCGGGGGCGGGGCGTACCAGCCCTGCTGCGGGGCCTCGGGCCCCTGGGGCGCGTACCCGGGCTGCGCGTACCCCACGGACGCCGGCTGCCCGTAGCCGTAGCCGGGCTGCGGAGGCTGGAGCCCCGCCTTGGCGTCCGCGGTCGAGCGGTAGTCCACGGCGCCCTGCGTCATCCGCATGTACGCCTCCTCCAGCGACGCCTGGTGCGGCGAGAGCTCCCACAGCCTCACGTCCGACCCGTGGGCCAGATCGCTGATCCGGGGGAGCGGCAGCCCCGTCACGCGCAGGGCGCCGTCCGGCTCCGTCATGACCCGGCCGCCCGCCTCCGTCAGCGAGGCCGTCAGCTTCTCCCGGGACTCGGGCCCGTCCGTCGCGACCCGCACCCGGGCGAAGTCCGCGGAGTTGGCCGAGATGAAGTCCGTGACGCTCATGTCGGAGAGCAACTGCCCCCGCCCGATCACGATCAGGTGATCGGCCGTGAGCGCCATCTCGCTCATCAGGTGGCTGGAGACGAAGACGGTGCGCCCCTCCGAGGCCAGCCGCTTCATGAGGTTGCGGACCCAGAGGATGCCCTCGGGGTCGAGCCCGTTCACCGGCTCGTCGAAGAGGAGCACCTGGGGATCCCCGAGCAGCGCCGCCGCGATCCCGAGCCGCTGCCCCATACCGAGGGAGAAGCCGCTGGAGCGCTTCCCGGCGACGTCCTGGAGCCCGACGACGCCGAGGACCTCGTCCACCCTGGCCGCGGGGATACCGGCCAGCTGAGCCAGACTGAGGAGGTGGTTACGGGCGCTGCGGCCCCCGTGCACGGCCTTGGCGTCGAGGAGCGCCCCGACCTGGCGCGGCGCGTTGGGAAGGCTGCGGAAGGCGTGACCGCCGATCGTCACATGTCCCGACGTCGGCCGGTCCAGGCCGAGCATCATGCGCATGGTGGTGGACTTGCCCGACCCGTTGGGACCGAGGAACCCCGTCACGGCTCCCGGGCGTACCTGGAAGGAAAGGTTGTGCACGGCCGTCTTCGCGCCGTAGCGCTTCGTCAGGCCGACTGCCTCGATCATTCTCCAGCCCCATCGACTTATCTGTCGTCGGGGCCCAGGCCGGCCGGCCGTACGCCCCCGTAAGTCATAGGAGGATAACCAGCCCCCGGTGGTTCCGGCCAAGCCGTTGCGCGGGGCGTCGGGATGGTCGCGGGACGACGGCCGCCGGGCGGAAGCCCGGCCTCCGGTCAGGCGTCCCGCTTCTTCAGGACGAGATAGCCACCCAGCAGCGCCGCGATCACCCACAGCACCATGATCCCGAGCCCGCCCCACGGCCCGTACGGAGCGGGGTCGCTGTTCATGGCGTCCGGGACGACCTGGGTGATCTCGGAGCCGGCCTGGTCGGGGAAGTAGCGGGCCACGCTCTTGGCCCCGGGGACGGCCGAGAGGATCTGCGAGACGAGGAAGAAGAACGGCATCAGGATGCCGAGCGACAGGATGGAGCTGCGCAGCATCGTGGCCACGCCCATGGAGAAGATCGCGATGAGACCCATGTAGAGCCCGCCGCCGAAGACGGCGCGCAGGACGTTCGGCGCGCCGATGTCGGTGTTGTGGTCGCCGAGCAGGGCCTGGCTGAGGAAGAAGGTCACGAAACTGGTGACGAGGCCGACCAGCGTCGCGAGCACGCCCGCGACCGCGATCTTGCTGAAGAGGAACGTGCCCCGCTGCGGCACGGCCGCGAGCGAGGTGCGGATCATGCCGGAGCTGTACTCCGTACCGACCACCAGGACTCCGAAGACGACCATCGCCAGCTGCCCCAGGATCAGGCCGGAGAAGCCCACGAAGGTCGGGTCGAAGGTCGCGCGCTCGGCGTCGGAGAGGTCGTCGAACTGGCTGTTCAGCACGGCGCTGAGGGCCGCCCCGATCGCGACGGTGACGGCGAACGCGCAGATCAGCGTCCAGGTGGTCGAGGAGACCGTCCGGATCTTGGTCCATTCGGAATTCAGGACCGCGGGTACCGATGCCATCGCCGTCACGCGCCCTTCGTGCCGTCGCCGGCCTGCTGGTTCCACTGTTCGCCCCAGTCCGGACCCGCCGGAGCCGGAGCCGGCGTCGTTACCGGCGGTGCGCCGTCCCGGTCGGAGTGCGCGTGGTACTCCACCGAGCCCGCGGTCATCTGCATGAAGGCCTCCTCCAGAGAGGCCTGCTGGGAGCTCAGCTCGTGCAGCACGATCCCGTGCCGCGCGGCGAGTTCCCCGAGCCGCTCCGAGGACTCGCCGTCGATCTCCAGCGTGCCGTTGCCCGACTCGACCACGACGACGCCCTCCGTGTGCAGCACGTCGAGCAGTCGCTCCTGCTCCGGGGAGCGCATCCGCACGAAACTGCGGGAGTTCTCGCGGATGAAGTCGGCCATCGAGGTGTCGGCGAGCAGTCTGCCTTGGCCGATGACGATCAAATGGTCTGCGGTCAGGGCCATTTCACTCATCAGGTGTGAGGAGACGAAGATCGTCCGGCCTTCGGCCGCGAGGGTCTTCATCAGATTCCTGATCCAGTGAATTCCCTCCGGGTCCAGGCCGTTGACGGGCTCGTCGAACATCAGGATCTCGGGGTCGCCGAGCAACGCCGCGGCGATTCCCAGCCGCTGCCCCATACCGAGCGAGAAGCCCTTGGACTTCTTCCTCGCCACCGCGCTCAGGCCGACGGTGTCGAGCACATGGGCGACCCGGCTCGCCGGGATGCGATTGCTCTGGGCGAGGCACAGGAGGTTGTTGTACGCGCTGCGCCCACCGTGCATCGACTTGGCGTCCAGCAGCGCGCCGATGTGCTTGAGCGGCTCCTGCAGCTCGCGGTAGTGCCTGCCGTCGATGCGCACCGTGCCGCTGGTCGGGTTGTCGAGGTCGAGCATCATCCGCATCGTCGTGGACTTGCCGGCGCCGTTCGGGCCGAGGAATCCCGTCACCATGCCCGGCTTGACCCGGCATGACAGATGGTCAACAGCAACCTTGCTGCCGAAGCGTTTGGTGAGGCCGTCCAGCTCGATCATGCGTTCACGCTAGAACGGCCGCGCGCCCGGCGCCACCACAAAGGCGGAACCGGGCGCGCAAGGGGTACAGCTGATGTACGTGGGCCGTCAGCGGCTCTGCTGGGCCGGGACCCCGCGGGTGGCGGGCTCGTCGTCGGCCGGGGAACCGGCGGCGGCGACCGCGGCACCCGTCAGCGTCGCCAGCATCTCGCGGACGTTGGTCAGCTGGGCGTTGATCGAGTCGCGGCGGTTGGTGAGCGCCGCCAGCTCGCGCTCCGACTCGCTGCGGATCCGGTCGGCCTTGGCGTTGGCGTCGGCCACGATGTCCTCGGCCTGGCGCTGCGCGGTCTCCACCGTCTGGCGGGCCCGGCGCTCGGCGTCCGTGCGGAGCTTCTCGGCCTCCAGGCGGAGCTGCTCGGCACGGTGCTCGATCTCGGCCAGGCGCTTCTCGGCCTTCGCCTGACGGGACGCGAGGTCGCGCTCCGACTGCTCGCGGCGCTTTGCGAGGTTCGTCTCGAAGTCAGCGGCGGCCTGAGCGGCCTTGGCGCGCGTCTCCTCGAAGAGCGCGTCCGCCTCCTCGCGCTTCTGCTGGGCGTCCTTCTGCGCGTCGGTGCGCAGCGTACTCGCCTCGCCCTTGGCCTTCTCGACGATGCGGACGCCCTCGTCCTCGGCCTTCGACTTGCGCTCGGCGGCGAAGGTCTCCGCGTCGTTGCGCACCTGCTGGGCGGCCGACTCGGCGAGCTCACGATGCTGCTCGGCCGCGCGGCGGGCCTCCTCACGCAGGTCCTTCGCCTCCTCCTCGGCGAGGCGGAGGATCTTCTCGACACGGGCACCGAGGCCGGCGTACGACGGCTCGGCGTCGTTGACCTGGGCCTGGGCGTTCTGCGTCTCGAGGTGGAGCTCCTCGATGCGCTTTTCCAGTGAGGTGATTCGGGCGAGGGCGCTGTCACGGTCGGCGACGAGTTTGGTGATGCGGTCGTCCACCTGACCGCGGTCGTATCCACGTCGCACGAGCTCGAAGCCGAAGGGGGAGGAAGGGTCGCTCATGGGGTTCCTGTCGAATGAGACCGGTGAGGTGTTAGAGGGAATCCTAGGGGCCTTGGCGGCGTGTCAACGTGAAGATGCCGCTTTGGTATGGAGAATGACACCCCTTTTGAGTGGCTGACCTCCGGAGTGCTTGCCACTCGAAGGATTAAATCTTCATGGCAAAGTCGTCCGCGGCTAGCCGTCCGACGTCTTGCCGCCCGACCGGTTGCCCACCGAGGCACCGGCCTTGACGCCCCCCGAGGCCTTACCCGTCCCACCTGGAGCCTCGAAAGACTCCAACGCCTCGAGCACGTCCTGGACACGGGAGATCTCCGTATTGATGTCCTCCCGTCTGCGGACCAGCAGATCCAGCTCCCGGCGGCCCTCGTCGACCATCTGCTGCGCCTCGGCCTCGGCGTCGGCGTGCAGCTTCTGGGCCGCACGGGTCAGCTCGGCCTTCTTGGTCTCGGCCTCCTTCAGGAGCGACTCGGCGCGCTTCACGGCGGCGATACGGACCTTGCTCGCCTCCGAGTTCGCGTCGTTCAGCAGCTCCTTGGCCTTCGCCTCGGCCTCTTCACGCTGTTCGGTCGCGGCCTTCATGAGCTTGTCGACGCGCTCGCCGGCCGTCTTCATCTGCTCCGAGGTCTCGCGCCTGGCACGCTCGTGCAGTTCCTCGACCTCGCTCTCGATCCGGGCCCTGAGCTCCTCCGCGCGCTCCCGGGTGGCGGTGGCGTCCCGGCGTGCTCCCACCAGCAGCTCGTCCGCGTCCGTGCGGGCCCGCTCGACCAGGGTGTTGCCCTCGACGGTGGCACCGGAGGTGATCCGGACGGCCTCGTCGCGAGCCGCGCCTACCATTCTGTCGGCCTGCTCCTCGGCCTCGGTGGCGGAGCGCAGCGCCTCCTCCCGGGCCTTCTCGACGAGCTTGTCGGCCTGTTCGGCGGCGTCCGCTCGGCGCTTCGCCGCGGCCTCGCGCGCCTCGTCGAGCAGCCGGTCCGCCTCCTGGCGGGCGTCCGCGCGCACCTGCTCGGCCGCGGCCTCGGTCTCGGCGCGCAGCCGTTCCGACTCCTCGCGCGTCCGGGCGGCGTCCTCCTGGGCCGCTGCGACGCTCTGCGCCGCCTCCGCCCGCAGCCGCTCCGCCTCGTCGGCCGCCTCTCCGACGAACCGGGCCGACTCCTCGGTGGCCTCGGTACGGACCCGCTCACTCTCGCTCGTGGCCTCGGCCATGAGCCGGTCGGCCTGCGCCGCCGCCTCCGAACGGATCCGGTTGGCGTCCTCGCGGGCTTCGGCACGGGCACGCGAGGCGTCCTGCTCCGCCGAGGCGAGGGCGTCCGAAGCCTCGGTGCGGACGCGCTGGCTGTACTCCGAGGTGTCCGAGCGGAGCTTCTCCGACTCGGTGATCGCCTCGGAGACGGTCCGCTCGGCCAGGGACTTCGCGGCCTCCGACTCCTCGTGCGCGACCTGGCGCACACGGTTGGCGTCCTCGGCGGCCCGCTCGCGCTCGGCATAGGCGTCGGCCCTGACCCGGTCCGCCTCCTCCTGGGCCTCGTTCCTCGTCCGCTCGGCCGAGTGCTCGGCGGCCGAGCGCAGCCCGGTGATCTCCTCCTCGGCCTGCTCCTGCAGCCCGGCGACGGAGTCCCGCACCTGCTGGGCGGTCTGCTCGGCCGCGGAGACCAGCTCCGAGGCCCGGCTCTCGGCCTCCTCGACCAGCCGTTGCGCCTCCGCCTGCGCCTCGTCGACCCGCTTGCGCGCTGAGGCGAGGAGCTCCTCGCTCTGCTCGCGGGCGCGCTCGCGCTCCTGCTCCGCCTCGGCGCGGGCGGAATCCAGCGTCTCCTCGGCCTCGCGGCGGCGCCTGTTGGACTCCTCCTGGGCGGCCGCCAGAGCCTCGGCGGCCTCCGCGCCGACCCGCTCGGCGGCGGCCGCGGCCTCGGAGCGCACCCGGTCGGCGGTCTCCTGGGCCTCGGTCTTCAGGCGCTCGGCCTCCGCAGCCGCCTCGCTGCGCAGCCGTACGGCCACGGACTCGCCCTCGGCACGGGACTGCGCGGCGTCCGCGGCAGCCTCGATGCGCAGCCGCTCGGCCTCGGTCGTCGCCTGCTCCTGGAGCGTGCGCAGCCGTTCGGCGGCCTCCGAGCGCAGCCGCTCGGACTCCTCGTTCGTCTCGCGGCGGATGCGCTCCGCCTCCGTACGAGCCTCGCCGAGAGCCTCCTCGGCGGCGGTGACCCGGGCCTCGGCCTCGGTGTGCAGCCGGGTCAGCTCGTCGGCCGCTTCGGCCCTGCGGGCCTCGACGCCGCGCTCGGTCTCCTCGCGCAGGGCCTCGGCCGCCGTCTCCGCCGCGGCGGTCAGGGCAGCTGCCTGTTCCTCCGCCTCGGTGCTCAGCTTCTCGGCCTCGACGCGGGCGCGGTCGAGGGCCTCCTCGGCCTGCTTGCGCAGCGTGGCGGCACGCTCGGCCGCCTCGGTCCTGACCCGCTCGGCCTCGGTGCTCGCGGAGGTCCGCCGCTCCTCGGCGTCGGCCTTCGCCCTGGTGAGCAGTTCCTCGGCGGTCCTGGCGCCCTCCTCGAGCTGCTGGACGGCCTCCCGCCGGGCCTCGCCGCGGATGCGCTCGCCCTCGGCGACCGCCTCGGAACGCAGCTGCTCGGCCTCGCCGCGCAGCCTGCGCGCCTCCTCCTGCAGCTCGACCGTCTTGGCCCGGTACTCCTTGGTGTCGTCCTTGGCAGCGCCCTTGAGCTGGTCGGCCTGCTCGGCGGCCTCGCCGCGCAGCCGGTCCGCCTCGGCCTCGGCCTCGCGCCGGATCCGGTCGGCCTCCTCACCGGCGGCTCTGGTCGTCGACCTGGCGTCCTCGGAAGCCTTGGTCAGGACCTCTTCGGCGCTGCGGGCCGCCTTCGCGAGCTGGGCCGCGGCGTCCTCGGCGGCCAGGGTGCGGGCCTTCTCGGCGGCTTCCGCGACCACCCGCTCGGCCTGCGCCCGGGCGTCGGTGAGCGCCTGCTCGGCCTCCTCCTTGAGGGTCTCGGCCTGCTTGGTGGCCTCGCCGACCAGCCGTGCGATCTCGGACTTCGCCGTACGGGTGCGCTGTTCGTTCTGCGACTCGGCGCCGGCCAGCCGCTTGACGGCGGCCTCCTTGGCCTCGGCGAGGACCTTCTCGGCCTCCAGCCTGGCCTCGCGCAGCCGGGTCTCCGCCTCCTGCATGCGCTGCTCGGCGGTGCGGTTGAGCTCGGCGGTCTGCTGCCGGGTCTGCTCCGTCTCCGCGGTCGCCGCCGAGCGCAGTTGCTCGGCGTGGCTGGTGGCCTCCTGGGCCTGCGTGGACGCGGCGTCGAGCAGTCGCTCGGCATCCCTGCGGGCCCGCAGCAGCGTCCCCTCGGCCTCGGTACGGGCCGCCTCCGCTTCGGAGTTGACCCGCCGACGCGTCTCGTCGGCCAGCCGCGCGGCCTCGGCGCGGGCGGCGGCCAGGGACTGCTCGGCCTCGGTGCGGGACTCGTCCAGCAGACGCCGGGCCTGCGACTCGGTCCTGGCCCGCAACTGCTCTGCCCAGGCGACGTTCTCGTTGACGTGGGACTCGACGGTCTGGCGGCGTTCCGCCAGCTCCTGGTCGAGCCGCTGGCGCCGCTGTACGGCCTCCGCGTGCAACTCGGCCTGGAGACGCGCCTGGTGCTCCGCGTGCTCCTGGAGGATCCGCTGCGTCTGCGCCCTGGCCTCGCGCAGCTCGCGCTCGGCGTCGGTGCGCAGCTGATCGGCCTGGATCTGTGCGTTGCGGAGCATCTGTTCGGCCTGGTAGCCGATGTCCGCGCTGTCGTGTGCGGGACGGGTCGCGAGATTGCGCCGAGCCTCGTGCAGCTTGGCGCGCAAGACCTCGACCTGGTAGCCGAGGTCCTCGGCGTGCTGGACGGCCTTCTCCCGGTCGGTCTTCAGCCGGTCCATCTCGGCTTCGAACCGCGAGAGATGGTCGTCTTCAGCTCGGTGGCTCTGCTGGCTTTCGTAGCCCCGCACTGCGCGGTCCCATCCTTCCCCGAGCTCTCAACGTCTTCCCCCGAGCTCTCAACTTCGTTCGAGCGGGGGATGCCCCACTGAGCAGGGGAGACCCCAACCCTGGTCGCAAACCCCGTACGAGGACCGCTCGCCGGCGAGCGGTCCCCCGGGGAATGGTGACAGATCAACGGCGAGGACGCGGCGCGGCCCCGACCCGGCCCCGGCCCGGAATCACCCACTCTACCGGGCCGGGTATCCGGCGGGTCAGTGCTCCGTTGCCGAGGTGACCAGTTCGGTCAGGACCCCGTGGCAGTCCTTGGGGTGGAGGAAGGTGATCCGGGACCCCATGGAACCCGTCCTGGGCTCGTCGTACAGCACCCTGACGCCCTTCCCGCGGATGTCCGCCGCGTCCGCGTCCACGTCCGCCGTACCGAAGGCGATGTGGTGCACACCCTCGCCATTCTTTGCCAGCCACTTGCCCACGGCCGAGTCCTCGCGGGTCGGTTCCAGCAGCTGGAGGTAGGAGGCGCCGCCGTCGGAGGTGTCGTTGATCTTGAGCATGGCCTCCCGGACGCCCTGCTCCTCGTTGACCTCGCAGTGGTACACCTCGAAGCCGTAGGTCGCGCGGTAGAACTCCACCGTCCTGTCGAGGTCGAAACAGGCGATTCCGATGTGGTCGATTCGCGTCAGCATGGAACCAGTGCAGCGTCCCGCCGATGGTTACGCAACGTGCGCGCGATCACACCCACTGCCGGATGACGGGCGCGGGACCGCTCAGTACATTCAGGTAAACCCTCGTTCACAACCAATCCAAGGGGCTGCGCCTCATGTCAGGAACGACCGGTACCACCTCAGTGATCGTCGCGGGCGCACGTACGCCCATGGGCCGCCTGCTCGGCTCGCTGAAGAGCTTCTCCGGGGCCGACCTCGGCGGCGTCGCCATCAAGGCCGCGCTGGACCGGGCCGGGATCGGCGGCGACCAGGTCCAGTATGTGATCATGGGCCAGGTCCTCCAGGCCGGGGCGGGGCAGATCCCCGCGCGCCAGGCGGCGATCAAGGCCGGGATCCCGATGAACGTCCCGGCGCTCACCGTCAACAAGGTGTGCCTGTCCGGGCTCGACGCGATCGCCCTCGCGGACCAGCTGATCCGCGCCGGTGAGTTCGACGTCGTGGTGGCCGGCGGCCAGGAGTCCATGACCAACGCGCCGCACCTGCTGCCGAAGTCCCGCGAGGGCTACAAGTACGGTGCGGTCGAGCTGCTCGACTCGATGGCCCACGACGGCCTGACCGATGCCCACGAGAACATCCCGATGGGCGAGTCCACCGAGAAGCACAACGCCCGCCTCGGCCTGACCCGCGCGGCCCAGGACGAGATCGGCGCCCTGTCGCACCAGCGTGCCGCCGCGGCCCAGAAGAACGGCCTGTTCGAGGCCGAGATCACCCCGGTCGAGATCCCGCAGCGCAAGGGCGACCCGGTCCTCTTCTCCAAGGACGAGGGCATCCGCCCCGAGACGACCGCCGAGTCGCTCGGCAAGCTTCGCCCGGCCTTCACCAAGGACGGCACGATCACGGCGGGGACGTCCTCGCAGATCTCCGACGGTGCGGCCGCCGTAGTCGTCATGAGCAGGGCCAAGGCCGAGGAGCTGGGCCTGGACTGGATCGCCGAGATCGGTGCCCACGGCAACGTGGCGGGCCCCGACAACTCCCTCCAGTCCCAGCCGTCCAACGCCATCCGGCACGCCCTGAAGAAGGAGGGCATCGGCGTCGAGGACCTCGACCTCATCGAGATCAACGAGGCCTTCGCGGCCGTCGCGGTCCAGTCGATGAAGGACCTGGGCGTCAGCTCGGACAAGGTCAACGTGAACGGCGGCGCCATCGCACTCGGCCACCCGATCGGCATGTCGGGTGCCCGCGTGGTGCTGCACCTGGCGCTCGAACTGAAGCGGCGCGGCGGAGGCACCGGGGCTGCGGCCCTGTGCGGCGGCGGCGGTCAGGGTGACGCGTTGATCATCCGCGTACCGGGCAAGTAGTACACCGAACGAACGAGCGAGGAGCCGAGTGTGAAGGTGGACGTCCCCACCCTGGTCGAGCAGGCACGGGAGGGCAGGCCGCGTGCGGTCGCCCGGCTCATCTCCCTGGTGGAGGGAGCCTCCCCGCACCTGCGGGAGGTGATGGCCGCCCTGGCGCCGCTCGCCGGCCGGGCGTACGTCGTCGGCCTGACCGGGTCGCCGGGGGTCGGGAAGTCCACCTCGACCTCGGCGCTGGTCTCCGCCTACCGGAGGGCGGACAAGCGGGTCGGTGTCCTCGCCGTCGACCCGTCGTCGCCGTTCTCCGGCGGCGCGCTCCTCGGTGACCGGGTCCGGATGTCGGAGCACGCCTCCGACCCCGGTGTGTACATCCGCTCGATGGCCACCCGCGGCCATCTGGGCGGGCTCGCCTGGTCGGCCCCGCAGGCGATCAGGGTGCTGGACGCGGCGGGTTGCGACGTGATCCTCGTGGAGACGGTGGGGGTCGGCCAGTCGGAGGTGGAGATCGCCTCCCAGGCCGACACCTCCGTCGTCCTCCTCGCGCCCGGCATGGGCGACGGCATCCAGGCGGCGAAGGCCGGAATCCTGGAGATCGGTGACCTCTACGTCGTCAACAAGGCGGACCGGGACGGGGCGGACGCCACCGCCCGCGAGCTCAACCACATGCTGGGCCTCGGGGAGTCCCGGGGGCCCGGAGACTGGCGGCCGCCGATCGTGAAGACGGTCGCGGCCCGGGGCGAGGGCATCGACGAGGTCGTCGAGGCGCTGGAGAAGCACCGGGCGTGGATGGAGGAGCACGGCGTCCTGGCGGAGCGGCGAACGGCGCGTGCGGCCCGCGAGGTCGAGACGATCGCCGTCACCGCCCTCCGCGAACGGATCGCCGATCTGCACGGTGACCGCCGGCTGGACGCGCTCGCCGAGCGGATCGTGGCGGGAGAACTCGACCCGTACGCCGCGGCGGACGAGCTGGTCGCGGGACTCACCAGCGGGAACTGAGGGTCCCCCGGGCCGCGTGCGGGCCGCCCGGGAAGCCCCTCCTTCCGGAGCGTCGCCGGAAATCAGTCGTCGCTGTCGCTGTCGTCGTCGGCACGGTCCGCGGTGACCTTCCCGCTCTTCGCGTCGACGTGGAGCTCGTGCCCGCCACCGTCCTCGCCCGTGACGTCGACGTCCCAGTGCGGCGCGGCCTCCCCGCCGTCCTCCCCGTCGTCGTCCAGGTCCACGGATGTCACCGTGCCCGGCCGGTCGGCGAGCGCCGCCCGCACGGCGGCGTCGAGGGAGACGCCTGCCCGGCGAGGCGCGTGCCGGTCCCGGTCGTCGTTGTCGTCGTCCTTGCGCTCGGACAGCACCTTGCCGCTGCGCGCGTCCACCTTCACGTCGTTCCGGGTCCTGTCGGAGCCGTACACGTCCAGCTCCCAGACTGCGCGGTCACGGTCGTCGTCATCGTCGTCCAGCTCGGCCTCGGTGACCGTGCCCGGAACGGCCTTCAGAGCGGCGTCCACGGCCTCGTCGACGCTGATCCGCGCCTTCCCCGGGGTCCCGGGGCTCCCGGCGGCCCGGTCCGCGCCGGCCGTCCGGTCCTCCTTCGTGCCGCTGTCGGAGTCGGCGAAGGCCGCGGTCGTGACGAGCCCGCCGCCGACGAGTACGACCGCGGCGAGAGCTGCGACGGTGATGTTGCGCTTCATGGTGTGTTCCTCCCCGATGGGATGTGCGGTGCGACGGGATCCACACTGGCGCCGCGATGCTGAACCCAGCCTGAAGCCACCTGAAGGCGTCTTCAGGTCCGGTTTGGGAAGCTGTCCCCATACGCCTGTTGATCGTGGAGGACGAGAAGCGCCTGGCGATGTCGCTGGCGCGCGGGCTTACGGCCGAGGGGTTCGCCGTCGATGTCGTGCACGACGGCCTGGAGGGGCTGCACCGGGCCGGGGAGGGCGTCCACGACCTCGTGGTGCTCGACATCATGCTGCCGGGGATGAACGGCTACCGGATCTGTGCCGCCCTGCGCGCGGCCGGACACGAGCTGCCGATCCTGATGCTCACCGCCAAGGACGGGGAGTACGACGAGGCGGAGGGCCTGGACACGGGCGCCGACGACTACCTGACCAAGCCGTTCTCGTACGTCGTGCTCGTCGCCCGGATCCGGGCGCTGCTGCGCCGGCGCGGCGGTTCCGCGTCCCCCGTGCTGAACGCCGGCGCGCTGCGGATGGACACCGCCGCCCGGCGGGTGCATCTGGACGGGGACGAAGTCGGCCTCACCGCGAAGGAGTTCGCCGTACTTGAACAACTCGTGCTGCGGGCCGGCGAGGTGGTCAGCAAGGCGGACATCCTGGAGCACGTCTGGGACTTCGCGTACGACGGGGACCCGAACATCGTCGAGGTCTACATCAGCACCCTGCGGCGCAAACTCGGCGCCACGTCCATCCGCACGGTGCGCGGCGCGGGTTACCGGCTGGAGGCGCGGTGAGGTCCGTACGGGCGAGGGCGGCGCTGGGGGCCACCCTCGTCGTCGCCGTCGCCCTGATCGGCGCGGGGCTGGCCGTCCTGCTGGTGCTGCGCGGCAATCTGACGGACCGCGCCGGCCTGGAGGCGGAGGTGGCGGCGCGAGAGGTGGCCGGACAGCTCGCCCTGGGTGTGCCGTACCCGGAGCTCGAGCTGGGCGACGAGGAGGCCCACCCCGTCCAGGTGTCCGACGGGGCGGGCCGCGTGGTGGCCGTCTCGAAGGACCTGGAGGCCGTCTCGGGCACGGGTACGACGAGGGTCGCCCCGGCGCCCTCGTCGGCCCCCGGTGACGACGACGAGGCCGACGGCGACGACGATGCCGACGGCGACGACGACGGGAACGACCCGGCACGCCGTGAGGTCTCACCGGACACGCCTGAGTTCACCAACGGCACCGCGACGGTCGACGGCGAGGAGGCGGACTACCGCTTCGCCGCCGTCGAGGTGACCACGTCGAAGGACGTCACGCTGACGGTCCACGCGGGTGCCCCGCTCGCGGCCGAGCAGGAGGCCGTGAGCACCGTACGCACCTCCATGCTGACCGGACTGCCCGTCATGCTGCTCGTCGTCGCCGGGGTGACCTGGCTCGTCACGAGGCGCGCGCTGCGCCCCGTCGAGGGCATCAGGCGGGAGCTGGCCGCGATCACCGCGTCCGAGCACCTCGGGCGCCGGGTGCCCGAGCCGGACTCGCGCGACGAGGTCGCGCGGCTGGCCCGTACGACCAACGAGACCCTGACCGTGCTGGAGGCGTCGGTGGACCGCCAGCGGCGCTTCGTCGCCGACGCCTCGCACGAGCTGCGCAGCCCGATCGCCTCGCTGCGTACCCAGTTGGAGGTGGGAGCAGCCCACCCGGAACTGCTGGACGTGCCGGGTGCGGTCGCGGACACCGTGCGCCTGCAGGCGCTGGCCGCCGATCTTCTGCTGCTGGCCCGGCTGGACGCGGGGGAGCGGCCGGGGAGCGCGGTGGTCGATCTGGGCGTCCTCGTCCGCGAGGTGGTCTCCCGCCGTACGGCTGACCGGATCGGCCCGGCGGTTTCGGTGCGGGAGGAAGACGGTCTTGAAGTCTCCGGTTCACGCGGCCAGTTGGCCAGGGTCGTCGGCAATCTCCTGGACAACGCCCAGCGTCACGCGGTGCGTTCGGTCGCCGTGTCGGTGCGGGCGGACCGTGGCGGCGTGGTCGTGGAGGTCGCCGACGACGGCGCGGGGGTGCCCGATGGCGAACGCGACCGGATCTTCGAGCGCTTCGTACGCCTGGACGACGCCCGCAGCCGCGACGACGGCGGAGCCGGGCTCGGTCTGGCCATCGCCCGTGACGTGGCCGTGCGGCACGGGGGCACGCTCAAGGCCGGCACGGCGTCCGGCGGCGGCGCGCTGTTCGCACTGCGGCTGCCCCGCAGGGCGTGAGCGGACCCCGGCAGGCCCGGCTGGCGGGAGCCCTACGGCTTGCCGCGGCGGCCGCGCAGATGGTCGGCGATGGGGGTCAGCGCCGCGTGCAGCTCGGCCAGCGCCTCCGGTGACAGCAGGTCCATGAAGTGGCTGCGCACGGAATCGACGTGGTGGGGCGCGACCTTGCGCATCGTCTCGCCGCCGAGGTCCGTGAGGACGGCGAAGAGGCCGCGCCGGTCCGACTCGCAGTGCTCGCGCCGGACCAGCCCTGCGGTCTCCATGCGGGTGATCTGGTGCGAGAGCCTGCTCTTGGACTGCAGGGTGGCCGCGGCGAGGTCGCTCATCCGCATGCGCTGGTCTTCCGACTCCGAGAGGTTGACCAGGATCTCGTAGTCGTTCATGGTCAGGCCGAACGGCTGGAGGTCCTTCTCCAGCTGATGCGTCAGCAGCCTGCTGACGTCAAGGTGGGTGCGCCAGGCGCACTGCTCCGCGTCGTTCAGCCAGCGGGTGGCAGTCTCGGTCTCCATGTATGGATTCTACCTAAGATGTTGAAAGCCGGACGAAGTCTGGGAGTGTGACTCCTTGCACGCGCTGCCGGGCGTCACACTCCGCAGACTATCGTTCACAGGCCGAAGCGACGCTGGAGGTCCCCCAGCTGACCGGGCATGCGGGGGGTGGAGCCGTGTTGACCGCCGCCGGGGCCGCCGCCAGGACCGCCACCGGGCACCCCCGGCTCGTGCGGGACCGCGCCCGTCGCCTGTTCGGCCATCAGTACCTCGGTCGACTGGAGCAGCACCGTGCCCGCGCCGACGAACTCGAACTGGTGCTCCTCGCCGGAGGTGCCTCCGATCCCGGTGAGCGACCGCAGGCCGCCCATCACGCCCGTCATGTACCCGTGGTCGTAGTGATGGCAGGGCGACGGGCAGTCCGCCCAGCCCACGAGTGCCTGCGGGTCGACCCGCACCGGCGGCTCCATGAAGACCACCGGGCCGTTGGACGCCGCGACGAACTTCCCCGTACCGATCAGGGTCAGGAACCCCGGGACGATCGACTGCTTCAGTGCCAGCGTCGGCTGGTACGCGAGCAGGTTGCCCGACCTGATGGTCAGGTTGCCGTCGTCCAGATCGAAGGAGTTCACGTCGAAGGCCCGGTCGGCGAGCAGCATCTTTCCGCTGCCCTCGGCCACCACCCAGTCACTGGCGTGCAGGGGGGAGTGGAAGCTCGTGCGGATCAGCCGGTCGAAGCGTCCGTGCCCGATGCCGTTGAAGTCGATGCGCCCGTAGTAGGCGATCATCTTGCCCTTCTGCAGGAACCACTGGCTCCCCTTGAGCTCCACGCAGAAGGTGTAGGAGTTGACGTTGTCGTCGGACGGCAGCGTCGACGGGTCATGGATCACGGGCGTGCTCACAGCTTCTCCTCCGACGCCTGGACGTACACCGCGCCGTTGCCGCTGAGCTCCAGCTGGAACGCCTCACCCGAACCGCGCCCCACCATGTCGCGCCAGCCGAGCGCCGTGGACAGCTTGTTGGTCACGCTTCCGTGGTGCGCGACGTACGCCTGCGGGTCCACGTGCACCGGCCGGCCCTGGGTGATCGGCAGTTCGATCACCCCGCCGTGCGCCATCACGGCGACCGCGCCGTGGCCCTTGAGCGTCGTGGTGAAGAGGCCCTGCCCCGTCACCTGGCCGCGCACCATGCCCATGACCCCGCCCTGCGAGCCCATGAACATGGTGCCCTGCTGGAGGGTGCCGTCGAAGGCGAGCAGCCGGTCGGCCTCCACGTAGAGCGTGTCGCCGGCCAGGTTGATCACCTGGATGTGGTGGCCACCGTGGCCGAACATCACCGTGCCGCTCCCCTCGACGGTCATCAGGGGCGCCGCCTCGTTCGCCACCCGCCGGCCGATCATCGACCCCAGGCCGCCCTGGCCGCCCTGGATGTTCGGGGTGAACGAGACGTCGCCTCGGTACGCGAGCATCGCGCCGCGCTGGCTGTACATCTTCTGGCCGGGTGCCACCGTGGCCTCGACCATCTTGGAGTTGACCTCGCGGAACGGCATCAGACATCGCCCCCCACGGTGTTGCGCTCGCTGGGCTGGACGTACACGAGGCCCTCGCCCTCGAAGCGGATCTGGAAGGACTCCCCGGAGCCCTCGCCCATCAGCGTCCGGAAGTTCACGCCGGACTGGAAGTGCTGCTGGAGCCTGCCCTGGTGGGCGATGTAGGCGCCGGGGTCGACGATCAGCGGGTACTGGGGGGTCACCCGCAGCACCACGGCCGAGCCGTCCGACATGATCGCCGCCTGGCCGGTCCCCTCCACGGTGGTGGTGAACAGGCCGTTGCCGCTCGCCCCGCCGCGCAGCCCGGTGAAGGTGGTGCCGGTGCGCAGCCCGGCGTCCGTGGCCAGCAGGTTGCTGGCCTCGACGTACAGCTTGTCGCCGTGCAACGAGACGAGGTTGATCTCACTCGCGCGGTCGGCGAAATAGCAGGTCCCCTGCCCCTTCACCTCCATCATCACCATCTGCTCGCCGGTCAGGCGGCGGGTCACCATGCCGCGGATGCCCTCACCGCCGCCGGACATCTTCTTGAAGTCCATACGGCCGTCGTACGCGACCATCGAGCCGTTCTTCGCCTTGACGGCATCGCCTGTCAGGTCGACGGCCAGCGTCTTGCTGCCTTGGAGTCGGAACATCGCCACGGTGCGACGGTAGCCGCCGGGGCGTCGCGCGGACAGGCCCCGGTGACCGATCCCACCCCGAATGAACCCTGATTCGGCCCTGAAATGCACCGATACGCGCTCTCGGGGCGGTCCGGGGACCCCGCTCCGAGGGATGCGGTGCGCGATGCCACAATGGCTGTGCTTGTGCGTGCGTTCACAAGCCGACACGCCCCTCCCACCGAAGGTGCCCTCGTGGACATCAAGACCGCTTCCGCCCTGCACCGGCTGCGCCTCATCTCGCTTCCCGAGGCGCTCTCCTTCCCGGCGCTGCTCATCTTCGGCTCGCTGCTCATGCGGGTCTCGGACATCGACTTCCTGATGCCGCCCCTCGGCGCGCTGCACGGCATCCTGTTCACGATCTACGTGATCTTCCTCGTGGACGTCTGGGTCAAGGCCAAGTGGCCCCTCAAGCGCGTCGGCCTGTTCTTCCTGCTCGCGGTCGTGCCGTTCGGCGGGCTGTACGGCGAGAAGCTGCTCAAGAAGTACGAGGCCGACGGCGTCATCGCCGCCCGCGCCCGCGCCGAGGGCACGGTGAACGCATGATCGTCGCCTTCTCCGTCAGCCCGCTGGGCGTGGGTGAGGACGTCGGCGAGTACGTCGCCGACGCCGTGCGCGTCGTCCGCGAGTCGGGGCTGCCGAACCGCACGGACGCGATGTTCACCTCGATCGAGGGTGACTGGGACGAGGTGATGGACGTCGTGAAGCGTGCCGTCGCAGCCGTCGAGGCCCGCGCGGGCCGTGTCTCCCTGGTGCTCAAGGCCGACATCCGGCCCGGTGTGACCGACGGCCTGACGTCCAAGGTCGAGACGGTGGAACGCCACCTCGCGGGCTGACGCCCGGCCGTACCGCCTCCGCGTGTACCGGAGCCCCCCGACGCCCGCAGGCGCCGGGGGTTCTTCCCGTTCGGCGCAAGAAATCCGCTCACTCGGGCTTGCCGGGTCGACACCTTGTCATATCTCCCCTTCTGTGGGGATACAGGCATATTCGACTGATGGAGGCGCGATGCCGTCGGAGGGTCACGACCACGACAACCGCGGCAGGATCGCCCAGCCGCCCCCGACCGGGTACCGGGTGAGCTACCGGCCCCTCCTCGCTGCGGAGAAGGGGCCCTCGGGAGCAGTTCTCCCGGCGGCATTCGCCCCCGTGCTCGGCGGACTGCTGCCGCTCGTCCCGCTCGTGCACGCCTTCGGGGCCGGGCAAGGTGACCGGTTCGGGGCCGCCGGGGAGCTGTTGTTCCTGACCGTCTGCGCGCTCGCGCTGGTCGCCCTCGTCAACGCGGCGCTGACCGTGTATGCCGTCAGGGTGGCCAGGGTGCCGGTTCCCGTGGCACCCGGATCCGGCACCGCGGTCGCCTTCCTCACCACGTACGCCCCGGACGGCGCGCCGCTCCCGGCGGTGCGGGCCGTCCTGGAGGGCGCGGTACGAGTCACGCACTCCGGGCCGCTGGACGTCTGGCTGCTCGACGACGGTGACGACCCGGAGGCCCGGATGCTCTGTGCCGAGCTCGGTGTGCACCACTTCACCCGCCGGGGGGTGCCCGAGTGGAACCAGGAGCGGGGCCCGCACGCCGCCGGGTCGGAGCACGGCAACCACAACGCCTGGATCGCCAAGCACGGTGACGCCTACGACCTCATCGCCTGCGTGGAGGCGGGCCGCGTCCCCCACCCGGGTCTCCTCGAACGGACGACGGGCTACTTCCGCGACCCGGACACCGCCTTCGTGGTCGGCCCGCCGGCCGACAGGTACGACGACGGCCGGCATGCCGGGTTCCACCTCCGTACGATGGCCCAGCGCGCGGGCAACCGCCGCGGGGCACCCGTACTCGACGGCACCTTCACCGTCGTACGCGTCGAGGCGCTGCGCCGGGCCGGCGGCTTCCGGGCCCCGGTCAACGGAGACATGGTCACCGGGCTTGAGATGCACGCCCGGTCCAACCCGCTGACCGAACGCGACTGGCGCTCCGTCCACACCTCGGAAACGCTGACAGCCGAGACGGCCGACGGCTCCCCGCACGGCCGGGCGCCGTACGGGCCCCTGCCTCCGCTGTACGGGAAGGCGCTGTTCCGGGTGTCTCCGGGCCGGCTGCTCGGCTACGCGCTGCTCCTCCTCCAGCGCCCCGTCGCGTTCGCCAACTGGGTGCTCTGTGCGCTGACCTGCCTGCTCTTCCCGATGACCGCGTGGGCGGTCGCAGCCCTGCCCGTCGCCCTGGCACCGGCCGCGGCGCTTCGCCTCACGCGGCTGCGCGAGCGCAGGGCCCGCGCGGCCCGCGACCGTGCGGCCCGCGCCCACCAGGACGCGGAGCACGCTCCCGCAGCCACCGCGGGCACTGCCGCGCCGGGCAGCTGACCCGGTGGTCCGGCGGCGGGCGTCAGGTCTCCTGCGCGGCCAGCGCGATGCCGAGCGGCGTGCGCTCGTACAGCACCTGGTGGCCGTACCGCCGTGAGGTGAGCAGACCCGCCGCGCGCAGCACCGCCAGATGTTCCGACACGGAGGAGGGGGCGAGGGAGAGCCGGTGCGCGAGGGCGCTGGTCCCGGCCGGTTCGTCGAGCGCGCACAGCACATCCGCGCGTGCCCGGCCCAGCAGGCGGGCGAGAGCGTCCGGTGTCCGGTCACCGGCCGGGGTCCACAGCCCGCCGATGCCGCGCGCGGGATAGATAACGGCCGGCCGCCAGGGCGGTTCGTGCCCGCCGACCACGTCGGGCCAGACGAAGGCGCTGGGCATCAGGACGAGTCCCTGGCCACCGAGCACCCGGGTGTGGTTCCCCCTGGTGCCGGCCACCGTCAGCGTCGAGTCCGTCCACCGCAACTGCGGGCTGATCTCGCCGAGCAGGCGCTCGAAGCCGACCTCGGCGAGGCGGCGCGAGTGGTAGGCGATGTCCGCCTCCAGCAGGGAGCGCAGCCGGGGCCAGTGCGGCTCGACCATGACCCGCCAGGCTCGTTCCAGCAGGTCGGCAAGTTCCCGTACCGCCCGCACCGGGTCGGCCAGCATCCGCTCGCCGGCTGGGGAGTCCGGCCGCTCCGCCAGGGCCAGCGCGATGTCGTCGCGGGCGACCAGCGGATCGACGCCGCGCACCCCCGCGATCTCTTCCTCGAAGGTGGTCGTGGGGCCGACGGGCGGCGGGCAGATGAAGTCGGGATTGTGGCCGCCGTCCGGCATGAGCAGCCACAGCGGGGTGAAGTCGAGGGCCGCCGCGTCCTCGCAGATGCGGCGCAGCCAGGGCAGGTGGTAGCCGTACGCCCCGGGGCGGGCCAGCAGTCGTACGGCCGCCTGGGTCTCCCACAGCGGCGACAGGGCGAAGCGGCAGCGCAGCAGGTCGTTCTCGTCGAAGTGCAGATGGAACGGCAAGGAGGGCCCACTCAAGTTTCGGCGTCAGCCGAAAGTCTACGGAGGGGCGGGGGCCCTGCCCCACGCTGCGTCCATGCCGAGCGACACCACCACTCCGGCGGGCACGCCCCGCGACGAGTCCACCGCCGACGTCCCGTCCCCCGATTCCGTACCGCGTTCCCGGACCGGGGGCTACCGCAGCGTGTTCGCCGTGCGGGAGTTCCGGGCGGTCTTCGCCGCCCATCTGCTCTCCCTCCTCGGCGTCGTCGTCAGTGAGCTCGCGCTCACTGTGCTCGTCTACGACCTCACGGGCTCGCCGCTGCTGTCCGCCCTCACCTTCGCGCTCGGCTTCCTCCCGTACATCGTGGGCGGAACCCTCTTCGCCGGCGTCGCCGACCGCTACCCGGCCCGGCGGGTGCTCGTCACCTGTGACCTGATCTGCGCCGGCTGCGTCGCCGTCATGGTGCTCCCGGGCACTCCCGTCGGCGGGCTCCTCGCACTGCGCTGCCTGGTCGCCGCCGTGGCGCCCGTCTTCACGGGGACGCGGACGGCCGCCCTCACGGACATCCTCGGCGAGGGCCCGCTCTATGTGCTCGGCCGCTCGCTGCTGCGCCTGGTCTCGCAGAGCGCCCTGCTCATCGGCTTCGGCGCGGGCGGGGTGCTACTCGCCGCGCTGTCCGCGCGCGGGGCCATCACCGTCACCGTGGTCACCTTCCTCTGTTCGGCGGCCTTTCTGCGCCTGGGCACCAAGGTCCGGCCCGCCCGTTCGGGAGGGGACACCAGTGGCACGCTGATGAACGAGTCGCTCGCTGGGGCCCGCGCCGTCCTCGGCAACCGTGAGACCAGGGGACTGTTGCTCCTCTTCTGGGTGCCCGCGTTTTTCGTGGTGGCCCCGGAGGCGCTCGCGGCCCCGTACGCGGACGCGACAGGCGTGGGACCGGCGGCCCTCGGACTGATGATGTGCGCGATGGCCGTCGGCCACATCGGTGCCGAGGTGTACGCCGCGACCGCCCTCGGGCCACGCACCCGCTCCCGGATCGTGCTGCCGGTCGCCGTTGTGGGCCTGCTGCCCCTGGTGCTGTACGCCTCGCGCCCCGGCATCGCGGTGACCGTGGCGGCCCTCGTGCTGGCCGGCGCGGGCGGGGCGTACATCATCGGGCTCGACCAGTGGTTCGTCGAGGCGGTGCCCGAGCACCTGAGGGGCCGGGCGATGACCCTGCTCACCGCCGGTCTGATGACGGTCCAGGGGCTCGGGATGGCACTCGCCGGACTGGCGGCGGAGTTCTTCCCGGTGCACCAGGTGGTCGCCGCCTCGGGGGCGGTGGGCGCCGTGACGACGCTGCTGCTGGCCGCCGAGGTCCGTAGAACACGCGTCCGGTACCGAAGTGCGAGACGGGCATGACCGCCACGTGACCAGTGGGTAAGGTCGTGCCGTGTCGAAGCCGCTCAGCCTTCCTTTCGACCCCATCGCCCGCGCCGAGGAACTCTGGCACCGGCGCTGGGGGCCGGTGCCCTCGATGGGCGCGATCACCTCGATCATGCGGGCGCAGCAGATCCTGCTGGCCGAGGTGGACGCGGTGGTCAAGCCGTACGGCCTGACCTTCGCCCGCTACGAGGCGCTGGTCCTGCTCACCTTCTCCCAGGCCGGTGAGCTGCCCATGTCCAAGATCGGTGAGCGCCTGATGGTGCACCCGACCTCCGTGACGAACACCGTCGACCGGCTGGTGCGGTCGGGCCTCGTCGCCAAGCGTCCGAACCCCAACGACGGGCGCGGAACCCTCGCCTCCATCACGGACAAGGGCCGCGAGGTCGTCGAGGCGGCCAGTGCGGACCTGATGGCGATGGACTTCGGACTCGGGGCGTACGACGACGAGGAGTGCGCCGAGATCTTCGCGATGCTGCGCCCGCTGCGGGTGGCCGCGCGGGACTTCGAGGACAGGTAGCCGCACAGCGCGGGGGAGCGGGGCGAGGGGCAGGGCGCCGCAAGATCGCCCCGGTCGTCCGGATACGCTCGATGCCATGAAACGCAGTGTGCTGACCCGCTACCGGGTGATGGCCTACGTCACCGCCGTCATGCTGTTGATCCTGTGCGTCTGCATGATCTTCAAGTACGGCTTCGACACCGGCGAGGGTCTGACGCTCGTCGTCTCGCAGATCCACGGTGTCCTCTACATCATCTACCTGGTCTTCGCCTTCGACCTCGGATCCAAGGCGAAGTGGCCGGTCGGCAAGCTGCTCTGGGTGCTGATCTCCGGCACGATCCCGACCGCCGCGTTCTTCGTCGAGCGCAAGGTGGTCCAGGAGGTGGAGCCGCTGATCACCGACGGCTCCCCGCAGACCGTCAAGGCCTGATCCGCCCCGCCGAACCGCCCCGCGCGAAGCGCCGGGCGGTTTGCCATCGACATTTACTAGGACGTCCTAGTAAATTCGTACCATGGACGCTCACGAGATCGAGGAAGGCCGCCGACGCTGGCAGGCCCGTTACGACAAGGCCCGCAAGCGCGACGCGGACTTCAGCACGCTCTCCGGCGACCCGGTGGAGCCTGCGTACGGGCCCCGCCCCGGCGACGCGTACGAGGGATTCGAACGGATCGGCTGGCCCGGCGAGTACCCCTTCACCCGGGGACTCCACCCCACCGGATACCGGGGCCGCACCTGGACCATCCGCCAGTTCGCCGGGTTCGGTAACGCCGAGCAGACCAACGCGCGGTACAAGACCATCCTGGCCAACGGCGGTGGCGGACTCAGCGTCGCCTTCGACATGCCGACCCTGATGGGACGTGACTCCGACGACGCCCGCGCGCTGGGCGAGGTCGGCCACTGCGGTGTCGCCATCGACTCGGCCGCCGACATGGAGGTCCTCTTCCGGGACATCCCGCTCGGGGACGTCACGACCTCGATGACCATCAGCGGGCCCGCGGTCCCCGTCTTCTGCATGTACCTCGTCGCGGCGGAGCGCCAGGGCGTCGACCCGGCCGTGCTCAACGGCACGCTCCAGACCGACATCTTCAAGGAGTACATCGCCCAGAAGGAGTGGCTCTTCCAGCCGGAGCCGCACCTCCGCCTCATCGGCGACCTGATGGAGCACTGCGCCCGCGACATCCCCGCCTACAAGCCGCTCTCGGTGTCGGGCTACCACATCCGCGAGGCCGGGGCCACGGCCGCGCAGGAGCTCGCGTACACCCTCGCCGACGGCTTCGGCTACGTCGAGCTCGGGCTCTCCCGCGGCCTCGACGTCGACACCTTCGCCTCCGGGCTGTCCTTCTTCTTCGACGCGCACCTCGACTTCTTCGAGGAGATCGCCAAGTTCCGCGCGGCCCGGCGTATCTGGGCCCGCTGGATGAAGGAGACGTACGGCGCGAAGACCGACAAGGCCCAGTGGCTCCGCTTCCACACCCAGACCGCCGGCGTCTCGCTCACGGCACAGCAGCCCTACAACAACGTCGTGCGCACCGCGGTGGAGGCGCTCTCCGCCGTCCTCGGCGGGACCAACTCGCTGCACACCAACGCCCTGGACGAGACCCTCGCCCTCCCCTCCGAGCAGGCGGCCGAGATTGCGCTGCGCACGCAGCAGGTGCTGATGGAGGAGACGGGCGTCGCCAACGTCGCGGACCCGCTGGGCGGCTCGTGGTACGTCGAGCAGCTCACCGACCGGATCGAGGCCGACGCCGAGAAGATCTTCGAGCAGATCAAGGAGCGGGGCACCCGGGCCCACCCGGACGGCAAGCACCCCATCGGACCGATGACCTCCGGCATCCTGCGCGGCATCGAGGACGGCTGGTTCACCGGCGAGATCGCCGAGTCGGCCTTCCGCTACCAGCAGTCCCTGGAGAAGGGCGAGAAGCGCGTCGTCGGCGTCAACGTCCACCACGGGTCCGTCACGGGCGACCTGGAGATCCTGCGGGTCAGTCACGAGGTGGAGCGCGACCAGGTGGCCGGGCTGGCCACGCGCAAGGAGGGCCGTGACGACGCCCGGGTCCGCAAGGCGCTGGACGCGATGCTGGCCTCCGCGCGGGACGGTTCCAACATGATCGCGCCGATGCTGGAGGCCGTACGGGCGGAGGCGACGCTGGGTGAGATCTGCGGCGTGCTGCGTGACGAGTGGGGCGTCTACACGGAGCCGCCCGGCTTCTGACCTCAAGTCAGCACTCCTGCGAGGCCGCCGCTCCCAGTCCCGAGAGCAGCAGCAGGGTGAAGCGCCGGGCCCAGTCGGCATCGACTGGCTCGGCGCTCACCAGGGCGCGGTGCACCACCGCGCCCGCGATGACGTCGAAGATCAGGTCGGCGGTGCGGGCCGCCACCGCGGGATCGGCTTCCAGCGGCAGTTCCCCGCGCTCCTCCGCCCGCTCGCGCCCCTGCAGGACCAGCCGCTTCTGCCGGGCCACGATCGAGTTCCGTATGCGGTCCCGCAGGGCCTGGTCCCGCGTCGACTCCGCGACGACCGCCATCAGCGCGGTCTTCGTCTCGGGCCGTTCCAGCACTGCGGCGAACTGCAGCACCACGGCCTCCACGTCGGCCGACAAGCTGCCCAGGTCGGGCAGCTCCAGCTCGTCGAAGAGCACGGCGACCGCGTCCACGACCAGTTCGTTCTTGCCGGCCCAGCGGCGGTACAGAGTCGTCTTCGCGACCCCGGCCCGCGACGCCACGTCGCCCATCGTCAGCTTCGACCAGCCGAGGTCGACCAGCGACGCACGGGTCGCCTCCAGGATCGCGGCGTCGGCCTCGGCGCTGCGGGGACGTCCGGATCGGGCGGGTTCGGTCGGGCTGCGGCTCAGCATGCGGCGACCATACCGGCCGGTAAGTACCGCTGACCGGCCCCGGAGCCCGTGAGACAGATCACCGCGCGCTCTTGCCCCGAAGGGGGGCCGGACAGTTACGCTACGGGTCGTAGCGTAAGAAGCGACGGTCCGCCGTCGTCACGCGACGACTGATCGACAACCACAGGTGCCGGGTGGGGACCCGGCGCCGACCACGGGGTTTCAGGGCCTCGGGGCCGCTCGTGACCACGCGCCGCGCACTCCGGCACGGCCGTGGACGGGAGCGGCTCGCGGATCGTTTTCGCGGCAGCGCGCACAGGGGGGAGGATGTACGTATGCAGCCTAGGAACATGTCCATGAGCGGCGTCGTCGACCTCGCCGCTGTGAAGGCGGCCGGCGAGGCCAAGGCGAAGGCGGAGCACGCCCGCGCGGAGTCCGCCCGCCAGGGCGGCGCCGGTGCCGTGTCCCCCGCCTCCCTGGTGATCGACGTCGATGAGGCGGGATTCGAGACCGACGTCCTCCAGCGATCCGCCGAAGTCCCGGTCGTCATCGACTTCTGGGCCGAGTGGTGCGAACCGTGCAAGCAGCTCGGCCCGCTCCTGGAGCGCCTCGCCGTCGAGTACAACGGCCGCTTCCTGCTGGCCAAGGTCGACGTCGACGCCAACCAGATGCTGATGCAGCAGTTCGGCATCCAGGGCATTCCGGCGGTCTTCGCCGTGGTGGCCGGGCAGGCCCTGCCGCTCTTCCAGGGCGCGGCTCCCGAGAGCCAGATCCGTCAGACGCTCGACCAGCTGATCCAGGTCGGTGAGGAGCGGTTCGGCCTCACCGGGATCGTCGTCGACGCCGAAGCCGGGTCGGATGACGCCGAGGGCCTCCCCGCCGAGGTGCCCGCGGGGCCGTACGACGCGCTGCTGGAGAGCGCCGCGCAGGCGCTGGACGCCAACGACTTCGACGGCGCGGTCCGGGCGTACCGGAGTGTCCTGGCCGACGACCCGCTGAACACCGAGGCGAAGCTGGGCCTGGCCCAGGCCGATCTGCTGGGCCGGGTGGCGGGCATGGACCCGCAGCAGGTCCGCAAGGCGGCCGCCGAGAACCCGGCCGATCCGGCGGCTCAGATGGACGCCGCCGACCTGGACCTCGTCGGCGGTCACGTCGAAGACGCCTTCGGGCGGCTCGTCGAGACGGTCCGCCGCAATTTCGGTGACGACCGCGACGCGGTACGGGTGCGGCTCCTGGAGCTCTTCGAGGTGATCGGCCCCGACGACCCACGTGTCGTCGCGGCCCGGACCGCCTTGGCGCGCGTCCTGTTCTGATGTGACAACACGGCCGTGGTGCCCTCCGGGCACCGCGGCCGTTTTCGCGGGCTAACGCCAACGAACGCCTGCGCTTTACCAAAACTTGATAAAAGTACGCACTGTTACTGGCAGTAAATCGCCTCCCGGGCTCTGTCCGGTTGAGGAATGAATTACCCCCATTCGCGCTCCCCCTGGACGCCACCCTGTGTGGCCGGGCGGTATCGCCCTGTCGTCCCCTGGTTATCGGGTCGTTACTAGCGAGTAACGATCCCCCTTGTGCCACGGCCGCGAATGCACCACGATCGGCCACGCTCGGTCCAATACCCGCCGGCCCGACGTCCAGTCGGGCGAGCGGGTCCTTTGGGTCCCCACCGGGTGGTCGGCGGCAGTGGCGCCGATCGCGGACAGGGGGGTTCCTGCCCCTGGGCAGGGCCTGTCCGGAACCGGCTGCGCAGACGCGTGGCCAGTGGTTGTCGCTCGGGGGTGATCGCCGGTGATTCGGATGCGGTACGCGCCTCCGGTCCGGGCGCTCTCCTTCCCGAGGACGTAGCACTTCTCCCATCCCAGGGCGGGCACGATGCCCGTACCGGAGATGTACGTCCGAGAAGGAGGAAATTTTATGAGTTCGCAGGTTCGCGGTGGTACCAGATGGAAGCGTTTCGCTCTGGTCATGGTCCCGAGCGTCGTCGCGACCGCCGCTGTCGGCGTCGGTCTGGCGCAGGGTGCGCTCGCCGCGTCGTTCAGCGTCTCCGGCCAGAGCTTCAAGGTCAGCACCGACAAGCTCGTCGGTCATGACTTCGTCCAGTACGGGAGCGTCGCTGTCGGAAAGGACCTCAAGGGCAACGACGTTGCACACCCGGTCGCCGTCTCCGGCTTCAGCAGCGCCACGATAACCAACATGTGCCAGTCGGTGGTCACGCCTGGCCTGCCCTTCGGTCTCGGCAGCGTCAGCCTCGAGCTGAACGCGGGCACCGACCCGAAGAAGCCCGTCGAGGCGACGAACCTCTACCTCGACGTGGCCCAGCTCGACGCGGACGCGTACTTCGAGAAGATCGACATCGGTGTCGCAGCCGGTTCGGTCGGTAAGCCCGGCATCCAGTCCGGCACCGAGAAGGCCGTCAACCCGAACGGCTTCGCGCAGCGCGCCGAGACGGCGACGCTGTCCAACGTGAAGCAGACGGCGTGGGCGACCACCGCCGGCACCTTCAAGCTGAGCAACCTGAGCCTGAAGCTGCACAAGGGCGTCAAGGAGTGCTTCTAAGCACTCGCCCGGGTGGCCGGAGTGTTCCGTGAGGACCTCCGGCCGCCCACCCCTTCTCTTCTCACAGCAGTACCGGTTCCAGGGAGCTGTTTTCCATGAGCCCCGAGTCCACAGGGCAGAACGAGCACTACCTCACCGTCTACCGGCGGGGATTCCGCACCTGGCGGGGTAACCGGCCGTTCTGGGCGGGCCTTTTCACCATTTTGGGTGGTCTACCCATCGCGTACTTCCCGTACGCCAACATGCACCTCGGCAACATGACGATCGCGATGTCGACCACCGCGGGTGCGGGATCGCTGATCATCGGGGTCCTGCTCGTCACACTGGGCCTCACGATGTGGTTCCACCACATCGTGCGGGTGTTCGCCGGTGTCGCCGCGATCCTGCTCGCGCTGATCTCCATACCTGTCGCCAACATCGGCGGCTTCATCGTCGGCTTCGTCTTCGCGCTCCTCGGCGGAGCCCTCTCCATCGCCTGGGTACCGGGCGAGGCAAAGGCGGCCTCGGACACCGCGGTGGCCGGCGCGCCGGAGACGTGGACGCACAGGAGCGACGACGACCGGGCACCCGAGTACGGCCAGGAGTTCCAGGGCGCGGCCTCGGTCCCGCCGCAGCCGGCGCAGTCCGACGGGGCGGTCGAGGGTGACGGCGGGAGGCATCGTGCGGGGTGACGACAGGCAGATGAACGACTTCGGGCAGGACGACCCCCCGGAGCGAAGAGGCCCCCGTCACGCGGCCCCCAGGAAGTCACTGCTGACGAAGCTGCACATGCCCTCGGGAAAGAAGGCGTTCGCGCTCGCCGCGATGCCGACCGCGGTCTTCGTGGGCATGGGTCTCACCCCCAAGCTGGCGATGGCCGACGACAGCACGGACATCCCGTTCGCGCCCGGCCCCTGCGTGACCCGTTCCGACGAGCCGGCCGAGTCGCAGGAGCCCGAGGCGAAGCCGACCCCGAGTGCCACGCCGTCGGCCGAAGCCGGCAAGGACGACGAGGCGGGCAAGGGCGACGAGGCGGGCGGCACGGACGAGACGGCCGAACCGAAGCCCTCGGCGAGCGCCTCCGCGACGGAGTCGCCCTCGGCGGCTCCCGACGACAAGAGTGCCCCGGCTCCCGCACCCACCGAGTCGAAGAACCCGCTCGACCCGCTGGGTGTCGGCGACGCGCTCAAGGACCTCCTCGGCGGACCGGACGAGGAGACGGCCGAGCCGTCCCCCAGCGCCACGGCGGCGACCCCCGAGCCGTCGCAGAGCACCACCCCCGCCAAGCCGGTGGAGGAGGCCACGGACGCGGTGAAGGACACGGTCGACAAGACCACCGACGCCATCCGTGACGCCGCCGACAAGGCGGGCAAGGGCGTCGAGGAGCTCGACGAGGACGTCAAGGGCCTCGACCCGGTGAAGGACGAGGACATCCCCGACGGGGCCAAGGAGCGCTTCCCCTGCCCGACCGCCGACCCCAAGGCGCTCGCCGCGGCCGACCTGGAGCAGGGCATCCCGCTGCTCCCCGACGACCCGTGGATCCTCGAAAGCTCGCGTCTGACGCTCAACGGGCTGGACTACAGGGGCATCGTCGAGGTGAAGACGTACAACGGCAGCGTCAAGAAGGTGCTCAAGTTCACCGCGGACACCATCGACATCAAGGACCTGCACCAGCTGACGAAGGGTCCGGCCGGCACCACCGGCCACGTCGAGGCGGAGAAGGGGTCGACCTCCACCATCCGCAACGGCACGGTGACCATGTACACCGAGAAGCTGAAGGGCAACCTCTTCGGCATCATCCCGATCATCTTCAGCCCGGAGTCCCCGCCCCCGCTGAACGTGCCCTTCGCCTTCTTCACGGACGTCGAGGTGACCCAGGCCGGCCAGTTCGGCGGCTCGCTCAAGGTCCCCGGTCTGCAGAACTACTTCACCGGCGGCAACAGCTAGTGCCCCTCCCGGCAAGCTTTGCCCCGTCGCGCCGCCCAGCACGCACGCTCGCTGCGTTGGCCAAAAGCCCTGGTAGCTCCGCTACAGGGACTTCCGGCCGCCTTGCGATCGCACGCACCGGCCGACGCTCCTGCCGGGCAGACATTGCCGGTCGCGGCACTAGCCGGTGGTCCTGACCCGTCCGGGAGCCGCACACGACCGTGGCCCGCACCCCGTGAGAACGGTGTGCAGGCCACGGTCGTGTGCCGGGCGGGACGTCAGGTGCGGTCGCCGCTCAGGTGGTGGACCCGGACCATGTTGGTGGTGCCGGGGACACCGGGGGGCGAGCCGGCCGTGATGACCATGGTGTCGCCGTCGCTGTAGCGGTTCAGCTTCAGCAGTTCGGCGTCCACCAGGTCGACCATGGCGTCCGTGTTGTCCGCGTGAGGCACGACGTAGGACTCGATGCCCCAGCTCAGCGCGAGCTGGTTGCGGGTCGACTCCTCCGTGGTGAAGGCCAGGATCGGCTGGGCGGCGCGGTAGCGCGAGAGGCGACGGGCCGTGTCACCGGACTTGGTGAAGGCCACCAGCGCCTTGCCGTTGAGGAAGTCGGCGATCTCGCACGCCGCACGAGCCACCGAACCGCCCTGCGTACGGGGCTTCTTGCCCGGCACCAGCGGCTGGAGTCCCTTGCTGAGCAGCTCCTCCTCGGCGGCGACGACGATCTTCGACATCGTCTTGACCGTCTCGATCGGGTACGCGCCGACGGACGACTCGGCGGACAGCATGACCGCGTCCGCGCCGTCCAGAATCGCGTTGGCGACGTCGGAGGCCTCGGCGCGGGTCGGCCGCGAATTGGTGATCATCGACTCCATCATCTGGGTCGCCACGATCACCGGCTTGGCGTTGCGGCGGCACAGCTCGATGAGCCGCTTCTGCACCATCGGGACCTTCTCGAGCGGGTATTCGACGGCCAGGTCGCCACGGGCGACCATGACGCCGTCGAAGGCGGCGACGATGCCTTCCATGTGCTCGACGGCCTGCGGCTTCTCCACCTTGGCGATGACGGGGACCCGGCGGCCCTCCTCGTCCATCACCTTGTGCACGTCCTTGACATCCTCGGCGTCTCGGACGAAGGACAGCGCGACCAGGTCACAGCCCATCCGCAGGGCGAACCGGAGGTCCTCGACGTCCTTGTCGGACAGCGCGGGGACGTTGACCGCCGCACCCGGCAGGTTGATGCCCTTGTGGTCGGAGATGACACCGCCCTCGATCACGATGGTGGTGACCCTGGGGCCGTCCACCGAGACGACCTTCAGCTCGACGTTGCCGTCGTTGATCAGGATCGGGTCACCCTTGGCGACGTCGCCGGGCAGCCCCTTGTAGGTGGTGCCGCACATCGACTTGTCGCCGGGGACGTCCTCGGAGGTGATGACGAACTCGTCCCCCCGGACCAGCTCGACCGGACCCTCGGCGAACTTCGCGAGGCGGATCTTCGGTCCCTGGAGGTCGGCGAGCACGCCGACCGCGCGGCCGGTCTCGGCGGCGGCCTTGCGGACCCTGTCGTAACGGCCTTGGTGCTCCTCGTGGGTACCGTGACTGAAGTTGAAACGGGCCACGCTCATGCCGGCCTCGATCAGAGCGACGAGCTGCTCATGGGAGTCGACGGCGGGACCGAGGGTGCAGACGATTTTGGAACGGCGCATGAGGCGGATCCTATCGGTTTGTTTCAGTGCGGAATATTCCGTCTGGTGGAAGATACAAAGGGGCGGGGGTCCGCTCAGTTGTGGACCAGGGCGAAGGTCTGGCCGGCGATCTCCAGCTCCTCGTCCGTAGGTACGACGGCGACCGCCACCCGGGCGTCGTCGGGTGAGATCAGCCTTGGTTCGCCGGACCGTACGGCGTTGCGGTCCGCGTCCACGGCCATGCCGAACCACTCCAGTCCGGCGAGCGCAGCCTCGCGCACCGGAGCGGAGTTCTCCCCCACCCCCGCCGTGAACACCACGGCGTCCACCCGGCCGAGCACCGCCGAATAGGCGCCGATGTACTTCTTCAGGCGGTGAATGTAGATGTCGAACGCGAGGGCGGCCCGCTCGTCGCCCTCGTCCACCCGGCGCCGGATCTCCCGCATGTCGTTGTCGCCGCAGAGACCGACCAGGCCGCTCCTCTTGTTCAGCAGGACGTCGATCTCGTCCGTCGACATGCCCGCCACCCGCTCCAGGTGGAAGGTGACGGCCGGATCGATGTCTCCCGAACGCGTACCCATGACCAGCCCCTCCAAGGGGGTCAGTCCCATCGAGGTGTCCACGCACCTGCCGCCCGCCACGGCGGACGCGGAAGCGCCGTTGCCCAGATGGAGCACGATCACGTTCACCTCCTCCACGGGCCGGCCCAGCAGCTGTGCCGTCCTGCGCGACACGTACGCGTGGGAGGTGCCGTGGAAGCCGTAGCGGCGGATGCGGTGCGCGTCCGCCGTCTCCACGTCGATCGCGTACCGGGCGGCGTGCTCCGGCATGGTCGTGTGGAACGCCGTGTCGAAGACCGCGACCTGCGGCAGGTCCGGGCGCAGGGCCTGGGCGGTGCGGATACCGGTGATGTTGGCCGGGTTGTGCAGCGGAGCCACCGGGACCAGCCGTTCGATCTCCTTCAGCACCTCGTCGGTGATCACCGTGGGCTCGCTGAACTTCAGCCCGCCGTGCACCACCCGGTGGCCGATCGCGGCCAGCTCGGGGGAGTCGAGCCCCAGCCCGTCGGCCGCCAGCTCCTCGGCGGCGGCCTTCAGCGCCTGCTCGTGGTCCGCGATCCGCCCGGCGCGCTCCCTGGGATCCCCGTCGCCGGCGAGTGGCGTGTGCACCAGCCGGGATGCCGGCTCGCCGATGCGCTCGACGAGGCCGGTGGCCAGCCGTGTGCGGTCACGCATGTCCAGCAGCTGGTACTTCAGCGACGAGGAACCGGAATTGAGCACGAGTACGCGATGGGCGTCAGCCATGGATCTGGGAACCTCCGCTGGTCGGTAGGTGGTCATCGTCGTCACTCGCCGTCCTCGGCCCATGTCTGGGCCTGGATCGCCGTGATGGCCACCGTGTTGACGATGTCCTGGACCAGTGCCCCGCGCGAGAGGTCGTTGACCGGCTTGCGCAGCCCCTGGAGGACCGGGCCGACCGCGACCGCGCCCGCCGAGCGCTGGACCGCCTTGTAGGTGTTGTTGCCGGTGTTGAGGTCCGGGAAGATCAGCACGGTCGCCCGGCCCGCCACCTCCGAAGCCGGCAGCTTGGTCGCGGCGACGGACGGCTCGACCGCCGCGTCGTACTGGATCGGGCCCTCGATGCTCAGGTCCGGCCGTGAGGCGCGTACCCGCTCGGTGGCCTCGCGCACCTTGTCGACATCGGCGCCCGTGCCCGAGGTGCCGGTCGAGTACGACAGCATCGCGATCCTGGGCTCCACCCCGAAGCGGGACGCGGTGACGGCCGACTGCACCGCGATGTCGGCGAGCTGCGCCGCGTCCGGATCCGGGTTGACCGCGCAGTCGCCGTATACCAGCACCTTGTCGGCGAGACACATGAAGAAGACGGAGGAGACGATCGAGGCTTCAGGCTTGGTCTTGATGATCTCGAACGCGGGCCTGATCGTCGCCGCCGTGGAGTGCACCGACCCGGAGACCATCCCGTCGGCCAGCCCCTCCTGGACCATCAGGGTGCCGAAGTAGTTGACGTCGGAGACCACGTCGTACGCCAGCTCCACCGTCACCCCGCGGTGCGCGCGCAGCTCGGCGTACCGCTCGGCGAAGCCCTGGCGAAGCTCGGAGGTCTGCGGGTCGACGACGTGGCTGTCGGCGAGGTCCACGCCCAGGTCGGCGGCCTTCCTGCGGATGGTCTCCATGTCGCCGAGCAGCGTCAGATCGCAGACGTCACGGCGCAGCAGCACGTCGGCGGCGCGCAGGATGCGCTCCTCGGTGCCCTCGGGCAGCACGACGCGCCGCCGGTCGGCGCGGGCCTGTTCCAGCAGTTCGTGCTCGAACATCATCGGGGTGACCCGGCCGCTGCGGGCGACCGAGATGCGGTCGAGCAGGGCGGCGGTGTCCACGTGGCGCTCGAAGAGGCCGAGCGCGGTCTCGGCCTTGCGGGGCGTCGCCGCGTTCAGCTTGCCTTCCAGGGCGAAGAGTTCACCGGCCGTGGGGAAGGAGCCGCCCGCCACCGCCACGACCGGGGTGCCCGGTGCGAGGCGGGCCGCGAGCCGCAGGATCTCCTCGCCGGGACGCTCGTCCAGGGTCAGCAGCACGCCCGCGATGGGCGGGGTGCCCGCGCTGTGCGCGGCGAGCGACCCGACGACCAGGTCGGCGCGGTCGCCCGGGGTCACCACCATGCAGCCCGGGGTCAGTGCCTTCAGGAAGTTGGGCAGCATCGCCCCGCCGAAGACGAAGTCCAGCGCGTCCCTGGCCAGTCCCGCGTCGTCACCGAGCAGGACCGTGCCGCCCAGGGCGGCGGTGATCTGGGCGACGGTGGGCGCGGAGAGCGCCGGGTCGTCGGGCAGCACCGAGCAGGGGACCGGCAGCTGGGTCCGCAGGTGTTCGGCGATGTCCTCCCGGTCCTCGGACGCCACCCTGTTCACGATCATGGCGAGGACGTCGCAGCCGAGGCCGGTGTACGCGCGGTAGGCGTTGCGTGTCTCGGCCCGCACGGACTCGGCGTCCTGGTCCTGGCCGCCGACGACCGCGATCACCGAGGCGCCGAACTCGTTGGCCAGCCTGGCGTTCAGCGCCAGCTCGTCCGGGAGCTGGGTGGCGGCGAAGTCGCTGCCGAGCACCAGTACGACCTCGTAGTCGCGTGCCACCCGGTGGAAGCGGTCCACCAGCAGGGAGACCAGTTCGTCGGTCCCCTGCTCGGCCTGTATGGCGGAGGCCGCGTGATAGTCCAGCCCGAACACGGTCTCGGGGCTCTGCGAGAGCCGGTAGCGGGCCCGCAGCAGCTCGAACAGCCGGTCGGGTCCGTCGTGGAGCAGTGGCCGGAAGACGCCGACCCGGTCCACCTGACGCGTCAGTAGCTCCATGACTCCCAGATCGACGACCTGGCGGCCGTCCCCCCGGTCGATCCCGGTCACGTACACGCTGCGCGTCACGCGTGCTCTCCCGTCCTGTTTGGCTGGCATTGTCCCTTTGACGATACCCGCCGGGGCAGGCGGGACGCCCCCGGCCGTGGCCGTTCCGGGACCTTCCCCGGCGCCGGCGGGCCCCGCAACGGCCAAGCCGGAAGCACGAGGTCCGGGCCGGGCGTGGGACAATCGTCGTGGCTCACGGTACGGGGGTTTTTCGAAGGGCCCCCGGAATGCATGGCACAAGCGAGCAGGAGACAGAGCACGATGCGCATCGGAATTCTCACCGCAGGCGGAGACTGCCCAGGCCTCAACGCCGTGATCCGGTCGGTCGTGCACCGCGCCGTGGTGGGACACGGCGATGAAGTCATCGGCTTCGAGGACGGTTTCAAGGGGCTGCTCGACGGCCACTTCCGGCCTCTCGACCTGAACGCGGTCAGCGGCATCCTGGCCCGCGGCGGCACCATCCTCGGTTCGGCGCGACTGGAGCGCGACCGGCTGCGCGAAGCCGCGGAGAACTGCGCCGAGCTCTCGCTCCGCTACGGCATCGACGCGCTGATCCCCATCGGCGGCGAGGGCACGCTCACCGCCGCACGCATGCTGTCCGAGGCGGGCATGCCCGTCGTCGGCGTCCCGAAGACCATCGACAACGACATCTCGGCCACCGACCGGACCTTCGGCTTCGACACCGCCGTGGGCGTCGCGACCGAGGCCATAGACCGACTCAAGACCACCGCCGAATCGCACCAGCGCGTCATGGTGGTGGAGGTCATGGGCCGCCACGCGGGCTGGATCGCGCTGGAGTCCGGGATGGCGGGCGGCGCCCACGGCATCTGCCTGCCGGAGCGGCCCTTCCAGGTCGACGACCTGGTCAAGATGGTCGAGGAACGCTTCTCCCGGGGCAAGAAGTTCGCCGTCATCTGCGTCGCCGAGGGCGCGCACCCGGCGGAGGGTTCCATGTCGTACGCCAAGGGTGAGATCGACCAGTTCGGCCACGAGCGCTTCCAGGGCATCGGCAACCGTCTCGCCGTCGAGCTGGAGCTGCGCCTCGGCAAGGAGGCCCGGCCGGTCATCCTCGGGCACGTGCAGCGCGGCGGCACGCCGACGGCGTACGACCGGGTGCTGGCGACCCGCTTCGGCTGGAACGCGGTGGAGGCCGTGCACCGCGGGGACTTCGGCCGCATGACCTCACTGCGCGGGACCGACATCGTGATGGCGCCGCTGGCGGACGCCGTGGCCCGGCTGAAGACGGTACCGAGCGACCGGATCTACGAGGCCGAGTCGGTCTTCTGATCCCTGCGCCGGGCATCGCGTCCGGCGCCCGCGCGGCCCCGGTGTCCCTGGTCCGTGACTGTGGGAGGCCGGGGCCGTGCCCGCCGTTGGCCGCGGCGCGGAGACGTGCGGTCCCCCCGGCCGGGCTCAGACCCGAATCCGCAGGTAGTGCGGGGTGTGTGGCAGCTGATATGGCGACAGGTGCACTTTGCCGGTGAGAAGATCGAGGTTCCTACACCGTGACCGACTCGCCCATGAAAGTGCACCTGCCGAGTGAAGAAGATATCGCGTCGTCGTACCGCCTCTCGCACCCCCGGCAAGCGGTGGTCGAGGGTGAGA
>NZ_JBHVCT010000012.1:0-105585 GCF_042803195.1 Streptomyces sp. NPDC057428 | reverse complement strand
GACAGCGGTCAGGGCCTCGCCGGGATCGAGCAGCCGGGACAGAGCGGCGACCAGACGGCGTACCGCCTCCCGGTCCAGCTCGTCCTCGCGGCCGAAGGAGTGCAGCACCTTCGTCCGCGAACGCCCCGCGACCGGGTCCCACTCGTTGTGAGCCAGTTGGAGATACCGCACCACCTGCCCGCTCTTGTTCCGCCGGGACGTCGTCTTCACATACACGCCACTAGACGCTACACCCGTTAGACCAGCCGACAGACCACTTGTCCCATGAATCGTGCCACTAGGCGATACCGGCTCCCGCCACTAGCCGAAACTCGCTGACCTGCGCTGATGCCCAATTCGACTCATCGGACACCCACTGAGCTGCGGAACCCGGGTTCGTCGATCAGGATCTTGTTCTCGTTCTCGTGCATTTTGCCCCCTTATCAACCGCATCTTGTGCACACGCTCGAATCTGACGAGGTGAACGTTCGGCAGGGCGACTTGCTGCGTCGAGCGTGGTGCGTCGTCGTACGAAACCTGCCGCGCTGAGCGGTTAGATCTGCAGGTCCCTTATCCGGTAACAGGCTGTGCCCGCGGCCGTGGTGAGAGTGGCGAGGGCCGTCATCAGGAGGGCGGCGGTCCAATTGACGGGGGCGTTGGGTACGGCGGCCATATGGGCGAAGGGGGACAACTGGCTCACCCATGTCGGCCATGTGGAACTGTCGGCGATGACCTGCAGCAGGAACCCCCCTACGGCTGGGAGCGATCCGATGGCAGCAACCGCGCGTGGCGAGTACCCCAGGGCGAGTACACCGGCGCCGAGGCAGAGAAGCACGACGGGCAGCACGTTCCAGGCCCCGGACAGCGCGGCGAGGAGGCCGAGTTCGGCATGGACGGCTTTTGTCCCGCTCCATGTGGCGAGGCCGGCGACGGTGGTGAGGACGATGACGCCACCGATGACGGCGGAGATCTCTCCGGTAAGCATTTTCGTCCGGGTGAGGGGCTGGGCATGCAGGAGGGTCAGGCGCCGGCTGGTTTCGTCGGCGGCGAGCGTGGCGAGTCGGAACGCGGTGAAGGATCCTACCGGGACGGCCAGCAGCGTGAACAGCGCGGCAGCGTATCCCCGGACGGTGCCGAGCCCGGCGAAGCCGGCCTGCGCGGCAAGTTCGGCGAACCGCGGGTTGTCGGCAAGGAAGTCCGTCATGGACGCGGCAAGAACCCCGATGAGCAGGTAGTACGCGCCCACACCAGCTGACCAGGCGAGCAGAGGCCGCACGAGCCGCCGCACCGCGAACGCCTGGACCGACCCGAGCAGCCTCATCTGCGGGGCCCGACCGGAAGGAGCGCGCAGATAGCCGTCGCCGATGTCACGTCCCCTGGCTGCGGCCGCGACCCCGGCGACAAGTAACAGGCAGCCGGCCGCCAGGACCACCAAGGGCCAGATCCGGTTTCCGTCATACGGACGAGCCAGCGCCATCAGGCCGAACGGCGACAGCCAGCGCAGCCACCCCAGAGCGGCGACACCGTCCCCGACCATCCGCAGCAGCATGCCGATGCCGAGCACCGCCACCGCCGCGCCGCTGGCCGAGGCCCGGTTCGCGAACACCTGAGCGGTCATCGCGCCCACCGCGGAGAAGAACACGCCGCACAAGGCCAGCCCGGCACTGTGCACCGCGGCGCCGCTCGCAGTGGCACCCGCCGCGACCAGACTGGCGAACGCGGCTGAACCCGCGATGAGTGACACAGCCACCAGGACGGCCACATGGCGTGCGACCAGGGCAGTGACCGGTACCCGCCCGGCCAATAGCACATCCCACCGGCCGGAATCCTCCTCGCCCCGGGTAATCCGCGTCGCGGCTAGCAGCCCCCACACGGCCAGCACGACCGCCAGTGCCGTCCCTGTGCGCCATGCTGCGAACCCCCCGGCATCTTCCAGGGCGATCGGTTCGCCGAACAGAGTACGAATGGCTGGGTTCTTCGCTAGCGCCTCCAGGGCTACCGCATCTGCCGAACCCTTGACTGTGCTCCGGTGGGCGGCCACTGCCACCACCGACATCCCGACCGCGAGTGCGGTCACGACGAGCGCGCCACGCCTGGTCTGGCGCAGAGCCAGAGCTGTCACCGTCCGTCCAGCCACTGCTTTGGGGTCTGCGGCACGCTCACCCGGCGAGTCGACGGCCGTCATCGCTCCTGCCCGCCGTAGTAGCCGAGGAAGACTTCCTCGAGCGAGGGCTCTCGCACCGCGAGGCTGACCACGTCCGCCGCCGCCAGTTCTTGTAAGGCAGGCCCCGGGGGGCCAGTGAGGGTAAAACGCACAGAGGACGCGCCAGTCACCTCGACTGCCTCCACGCCGGGCACCCGGGACAGATCCGGGGGTGCGTCAGTGAAGCACACCGTCACCTCGGAGCGGTGCAGCCGTCGCAGCTCCGCCACGGCGGCGACATCGACGAGTCGCCCGGCACGCAGGATCGCCACCTTGTCGCAGACGGCCTCCACTTCAGCGAGCTGGTGGGAGCTGAGAAACACCGTCTGGCCGTTGTCCTGGGCCTCGCGGACCGCTCGGCGAAACTCGCGTTCCATCAGCGGATCCAGGCCACTGGTCGGCTCGTCCATCACGAGCAGGGGTGCCCGGGTGGCGAACGCGGCCACCAACGCCACCTTCTGCCGGTTACCCGTCGAATACGCCCGGCCCGGCTTGGACAGGTCGAGTTCAAACCGCGCAACCAGCTCATCCCGGTAGATCCTGTCGGTGCCGGGGCCCGTGCGCGCCAGCAGTTCCAGCATCTCGGCTCCGGTCAGCTGTGGCCACAACGCCACATCGGCCGGCACGTACGCCAGGCGCCGGTGCGTCACAGCGACGTCAGCGGCATCGCTGCCGAAGATCGATGCCCTACCGGCGGTCGGGCGGGCCAGTCCCAGCAGCAACCGGATCGTGGTGGACTTGCCAGCACCATTGGGGCCGAGGAAGCCAAACACCTCACCAGCCGTGACATTCAGACTCACCCCGTCCAGCGCCAGGACGCGGCCATAGCGCTTGGTCAGGGATTCCGTACGGAGAGCGGGCGAGACCATGCGGGCCTCCAGAGTCGGCACCGTGGGCACAGGGCCCCTATTCGCCGACCAGACTTCCCGGCACACCGCTGGTGAAGATACTCGCGCTGGTTCACGTTGAACAAGGCATAGGTATGAAAAGGGATTTGGTGCTCGCGCCCTGCGGTACGGCCCGCGGCCGCAAGCTGTATTTCATCACTCACTTTTCAGAGGCCATGGCTGGGCGTGGGATCGCTTTGACCCTCCCCTCGTAGCGTGGAGCCCGCGATTGGGGTGGGAGGCCTTGCACGCAAACTGTATGCGAAATACGGTCTGCGATATTCCTTGATCACCCTGGCTGGAGGTGGATCCCGGTGCGCCGAAGAGCGGTTGCCCTGGTGGCGGTTGCGAGTGGCCCGTTGCCTCGGCCCCGCCGCGGGGGGCCGGTTCGGTGCCGTACCCCGGCCCGAGAAGTTCAGAACCTGAGCCCTGGACGCGCCCGCAGGAGCGCGCTCCGCGAACTCCGAACCCCGAAGCCCAACCGCCGCAGCAAGGAGCATCACCCGTGTTCACCACCCGCCCCACCCTTCAGGGCACCTTCGGCATGGTGTCCTCCACCCATTGGCTCGCCTCGCAGTCCGCGATGGCCGTCCTGGAGGACGGCGGCAACGCCTACGACGCGGCCGTGGCAGCCGGATTCGTCCTGCACGTCGTCGAGCCGCACCTCAACGGGCCGGCGGGCGAGGTGCCGATCATCCTCGCCCCGAAGGACGGAGAGGTGCGCGTACTCTGCGGGCAGGGCCCCGCGCCCGCCGGCGCGTCCGCCGCGCACTACCGCTCGCTCGGCCTCGACCTGGTCCCCGGCACCGGGCCGCTCGCCGCTGCCGTCCCGGGGGCCTTCGACGCCTGGATGCTCCTCCTGCGCGACCACGGGACGAAGACCGTCGCGGAGGTCCTGCGCTACGCGATCGGGTACGCCGCGGACGGCCACGCGCCCGTCGAGCGCGTCGGCCTGACGGTGGAGACCGTGCGCGGGCTTTTCGAGGCCGAGTGGCAGAGCTCCGCCGACGTCTACCTGCCCGGCGGGAAGGCGCCCGCGCCGGGCGAGTTGTTCCGCAACCCCGCGCTCGCCGCGACCTGGCGCCGTCTCATAGCCGAGGCCGAGGAGACGGGCGGCGACGACCGCGTCGCCCAGATCGAGGCCGCCCGCGCCGTGTGGCGCACGGGCTTCATCGCCGAGGCGCTCGTCCGCCAGGCCGGTGTACCCACCCTGGACACCAGCGGGAGCCGTCACACCGGCACGCTCACGGCCGAGGACCTGGCCGGCTGGTCCGCGTCGTACGAGGCCCCCGCCACGTACGAGTGGAACGGCTGGACGCTGGCCAAGGCCGCCGGCTGGAGCCAGGGCCCCGCCTTCCTCCAGCAGCTCGCCCTCCTCCCCGCCGAGCTCCCGGCGTACGGCTCCGCCGCGTACGTCCACCTGCTCGTCGAGGGCTGCAAGCTCGCGATGGCAGACCGCGAGGCCTGGTACGGCGATGCCGCCGACGTGCCGCTGGAGACCCTGCTCTCCGAGGCGTACAACGACGAGCGCCGCACGCTGATCACCGGCACCGCGTCCCTGGAGCTGCGCCCCGGCAGCCCCGACGGCCGTACCCCGGTCCTCAGCGCGCACGCCCGCGCCGCCGCCTCCGGCGAGGCGGGATTCGACGCCACGGGCCTACCGGCCGCGGGAGCGGGGGAGCCGACGGTCGCCCGGGACGGCGCGACCCGCGGCGACACCTGCCACCTCGACATCGTCGACCGCTGGGGCAACATGGTCGCCGCGACCCCCAGCGGCGGCTGGCTCCAGTCCAACCCGGTCGTGCCGGAGCTGGGCTTCCCCCTCGGGACCCGCCTGCAGATGGCCTGGCTCGACGAGGGCCTGCCGAACTCGCTGACCCCGGGCCGCCGTCCGCGTACCACCCTCACCCCCTCCCTTGCCCTGCGCGACGGGGTCGCGATCATGGCGTTCGGGACCCCCGGCGGCGACCAGCAGGACCAGTGGCAGCTGCACTTCTTCCTCGCCGTGGCGCTCCGCGGCAGGGTGCGCGGGGGCCTTGACCTCCAGGGAGCCATCGACGCCCCCAACTGGCACAACGACAGCTTCCCCGGGTCCTTCTTCCCGCGCGGCATGCGTCCGGGCAGCGTCACGGTCGAGGAGGGCATGGACGTCGGGGTCGTCGAGGAGCTGCGCCGCCTCGGCCACGACGTGACGGTCGGCGAACCGTGGTCCGAGGGCCGCATGTGCGCCGTCGCCAGGAACCCGGAGACCGGCATCCTGTCCGCCGCCGCCAATCCGCGCGGTATGCAGGGCTACGCGGTGGGCCGCTGACCTCCTGCCCGGAGTGCCCCCGGCGGACCGTGCTTAGCTGGAGACATGATCGATGACTTCCTGTACGGGACCGCCGGGACTGCCGGACAGCTGACCGAGGTGGAAGCGGCGGTGCGGGCAGCGGTCGCCGCCGAGATCCTGCCTCGCTACCAGCAGCTGGCCGCGCACGAGATCGTCGAGAAGAGCGGCCCGCACGACCTGGTCACCGCCGCCGACCGCCTGGCCGAGGAGCACCTCACCGCGTCCCTGACACAGCTGCTGCCGGGGTCGGTCGTCGTCGGCGAGGAAGCGGTCCACGCCGACCCGTCCGTCTACGACGCGCTCGGTGGCGACGCACCCGTGTGGATCGTCGACCCGGTCGACGGCACCCGCCAGTTCGTCCGCGGCGAGCCCGGCTTCTGCACCCTGGTGGCCCTCGCCCTGCGTGGAGAGGTGTACGCCTCATGGACGTACGCCCCCGTCCTCGGTGAGATGGCCGTCGCCCTGAGGGGCCGCGGCGCCACGCTCAACGGCACCCGGGTCCACAGCGGTTCGCCCGCACCCGGTGCGGTGCTCAAGGTCGCCATGTCACACCCGGACTACACCTCCGACGCCCAGAAGCGGGCCCTGCTCGGGCTGCGCACCGACGGCATCGACGCTCGCGCTTGCGGATCGGCCGGCCTGGAATACCTCGCCGTCGCCTGTGGCGCCCAGGACGCCGTGGCCTTCAACTGGGAGTTCGCGTGGGACCATGCGGCGGGTCTGCTGCTGGTCACGGAGGCGGGCGGTGCGCAGTCCACTCTCTCCGGCGCCCCCTACCGCCTCACCGGAGGCAACGTCCTGCCGTTCACTGCGGCCAGGGACGAGGCGACGGCGGAGCGCATCCTCGACGCGCTGCGGACCGGACGGCAGGGATCAGATCCCACCGGGGGCTGATCGCTCCGATGCTGATACGACGTCAACTTGGCTTGTCTTAGGGCGTTTTCAGCCGCAGATTACCTCCAGCGGGGCGATGAGGCCGTTCCGCGCTGTTTCGTCTCGGACCCTGCGCTTCCCGGCAGAGCGGCGACCGTCGCCCGCCGCGAGCAACCCGCTCCTGCTTCCGCGCCATGCGCCACGTGCCTCGGTGGCCACTTCGGGACGGAAGGGACCCAGACCGCCCGTTGTAGGCGCGCCCGAATATCCTGGTGCTCTGGCCATCGGCTGACGAAGGAGTCCGAAGGTGCCATCGATGCTTGATGCCGTCGTCGTCGGGGCGGGCCCCAACGGCCTCACGGCCGCGGTCGAACTGGCCCGCCGGGGCTTCGCCGTGGAGGTCTTCGAGGCGGGGGACACCGTCGGCGGTGGCGCCCGCACCGAGGAGCTGACCCTCCCGGGTTTCCGCCACGACCCGTGTTCCGCCGTACACCCCCTCGGCATCGGCTCACCGGCGTTCCGGGCGATGCCGCTGGCCCGCCACGGCCTCGAATGGCTCCACGCACCGCTCGCGCTGGCCCACCCCTTCCCGGACGGCTCCGCCGCGGTGCTGACCGGGTCGGTCGGCGAGAGCGCGATGTCGCTCGGTCCTGCCGACGCGGGTGCGTACCGCAGGCTCGTCGCTCCCTACACGGGGCACTGGGACACGCTCGCGGCGGACATGCTGCGTACCCCCTGGGACGGGCTGCCCCGTGACCCGTACCGCTGGGCGCGGTTCGGGCTGGACGCCCTGCAGCCGGCCGCGCTGCTGTCGCGCCGATTCCGGGGGGAGAAGGCACGCGGTCTCGTCGCCGGGCTCGCCGCACACGCCATCGCCCCGGCGAGCGGCCTCGCGACGGGCGGGATCGCCCTGATGTTCGCGCTCGCCGCCCACGAGAACGGCTGGCCGATGCCGCGGGGCGGCTCGCAGGCCGTCTCCGACGCCCTGGCCTCCTACCTGCGCGAGCTGGGCGGGACGATCCGCACGGGCACGGAGGTCAAGCGACTGGACGAACTCCCGCCCGCCCGCGCCTACGTCTTCGACACCTCGCCGACCGCGCTCGCGCGGATCGCGGGCCTCGGCGGCGCATACGACCACTACCGCTTCGGCCCCTCCTGCTTCAAGATCGACTACGCGCTGTCGGGTCCGGTGCCCTGGACGGCCGAGGAGGCCCGGCGCGCCGGCACGGTCCACGTCGGTCCCACGGCCGCCGAGATCGACGCCTCCCTGCGAGCCGCCGGTGCGGGACGCGACCCTGACGTCCCGTTCCTGATCACCGCGCAGCCCAGCCTCGTCGACCCGGGCCGCGCCCCGGCGGGCCGTCACGTCTTCTGGGTGTACGGGCACGTCCCGGCCGGCTGGGAGGGGGACGCCACGGACATGATCGAACGTCAACTGGAGCGCTTCGCGCCCGGGTTCCGCGACCTCGTGCTGGCCCGTGCCGTGGCCGGGCCGCCGGAACTCGCCGCACGCAACGCCAACTACGTCGGCGGTGACATCGCCACCGGGGCGTTCGCGGGCCTGCAGACGGTGATCCGGCCCAGGCTCGCCCGGGTGCCCTACGCCACCGCCCACCCCGCGGTCTTCCTCTGCTCGTCGGCCACGCCGCCCGGACCGGGTGTGCACGGCATGTCGGGGCACCACGCGGCGAAGGCGGTGTGGCGGCGCCTGCGAGCAGCGTGAACGCCCGCCCCGGCCGCCCGCCCTGTGACCGGCTGCCTCTGCGCCGAGCGCGAGAGGTTCAGCGGGCCGGTTAGAGCGCTGACCGGCTCGTCGAGGAGCACCAGCGTGGGCTCGGTGACCTGCGTGCGGGCCACTGCGCCTGATGCCCCGCCTCGGCCGTGATGGGCCGGCAGGTAAACGCGCGGCCACGGCTCCCGGTGATCACGGAGTGTCGAGTTCCCTGATCACCACAACGGAAGACCGTGCCGTGCCTGCTGCGTCGTTGCCCATCCCCGCCGGGCTGAGCCAACTCGCTGGTTCCGGTCCGGCCCGCTCCGATGAACTGCCTGACCCGTTGCGACGTCTGCCCGACCCGCGCCACCCGCGCCCCCCGCGGCGCCGGCGCCACTCGCTGCCGTACGTCCTGGCCCTGGCCGCCTGCTCGGTCCCGGCCGGAGCGAAGTCCCTGACCGCGATCGTCGAGTGGGGTGCCGATGCCCCGATCGCTGACAACCTCCGGACTCATTTCATAAACGTGGTTCACTCCGCCCGCCCGCCGGACATGTCGCGGGTTCGATTGTGAGATGGGCCGCGCTCGGCCGCAAAGCCCCGCCGGGGTGCGCCCCGCTCAGTTTCGAAAACCCCTTCGGTGGCGACCATCGGCCGCACCCTTCAGGATTCAACCTTTCCGAGTGACGCTTCACGTCCATCAGTGCCACAATGAACCTGATTGTGTTTGTGCGGTGATCTTGCGAGTTTGCTACGGCAGGATCGCCGGAACGGCTGCCATAATATGCGGCGCCTGGCGTTGCACGAGTGAACCGTGCTACCAGAAGGAGAGTCAATGAATGGAAATGTGATTCTGGCCGCTGACTACCCTGTACTCGGGGTATTCTGGACGGTCTTGTTCCTCGTGGCAGCCGTGACGTGGCTGATTCTGCTGCTCCGGGTCGTGGGGGACATCTTCCGCGATCACAGCCTAGGCGGGCTCGGGAAGACAGCATGGTTGCTGTGCGTGATATTCCTGCCGTTCCTCGGCGTTTTCCTCTATCTCATAGCCCGTGGCGACGGAATGAGGGATCGCATGAGCGCCCAGGATGAGGCCCTCCAGAAAATGAACAGGCAGTCCGCGCCGCGAACCGAAGTTCACGACAGCACCACGAGGGATCTGGACGAACTGGCCAGGCTGGCCGATCTCAAAGCACACGGAGACATATCGGAAGCCGAGTACCAGCAGGCCAAGGATAAAATCCTGCACTGAGTAGCCGAGGGGCCGCCGCAGTCGGGCGGCGACTTCTAAGGGGGGAATTTGCCGCCTGGCTATGCTTTCCCCGGCACGTGTGATCCGACCTGTAATCACTGGAGGTTATGCCGTGACCGTCGCAGCACAAGAGATGGGACCCGTGGATTACGCTGTCGTTGAATTCCCGGGCAGCCGCATGACCGGCGAGGGATTGCCACTGCTCGTGGATCTGGTCGACCGGGGCATCATCCGGCTACTCGATCTGGCGTTTGTGAAGAAGGAGGCCGACGGCACGCTCACGGCCATCGACCTGTCGGACACGGCGGCCGGCGGAAGCCCCGAGCTGAAAGTCTTCCATGGGGCCGCCTCCGGACTCCTTGACGACGACGACCTCGCGGAGGCCGCGTCCGTCATCGAGCCAGGGGACGCTGTAGGAGTGCTGGTGTACGAGAACGTCTGGGCGGCGCCGTTCGCCGCTGCGCTCCGGCGCGGGGGCGCCCAACTGGTGGCCGGCGGACGCATTCCCGTACCGGCACTCATGGCCGCGCTGGAATCCGATGACGAGCCGTCCAGGACGGACACCTCTGCACCGCAGTAGCCGCCCCCGTCCGGCAATTGCTCCCTCCACGCCCATTTGACCGCCCGCGAAGAGAAGAGGATCACCATGCCAGGACTCGTCCGCGGGGTGGCTCGCACCGCCGTGGTCGCCGGGACCGCGACCGCCGTGTCCAACCGTGTCAGCAGACGACAGCAGGGACGCTGGGCTGCCCAGGAGACTCCGGCACAATCCACGCAACCCGCACCGCCGCAGGGGTCTTCACCGCCCACCCACGTAGAGGACGCCGCGTCCTCCAAAATCGCCCAGCTGAAGGATCTCGGTGAGCTGAGGGAATCAGGCGTCCTCACCGAGGCCGAGTTCGAAGAGCAGAAGCGCAAGATCCTGGCCACCTGACCACAGGGTTCATACACATGACCACGGCCTCGCCGGTTTTTCCAGGGCCGCACGACTCATCATCAGCATGTTGAGAACGCTCTTCGTGCGGACCTTGCCGCCGTGGAACACATCAGCAGGACGAGAGCGGTGGCGGCGAGGAGCCAGGCGGTGTCGCCTGTGTCGAGGCCCGCCGAGGACAGGGCACGGCAGTCAAGAGGGTTCCCTCCCCGGGGGGCGGCGTGGGGTCCGGCCGGGAGAGGTTCGCGGCGCGCCTTCACCGAGGACGCCGCCACGTTTCCGATGTGTTTCGTTGCGGCAATGGGCGACCAAGACCTCACGGTGTACGGCCCCGTGTCACCTGCGGCGTGCAGGCGCTCCTCGCCGCGTCCCGGAAAGCCGGGCAGGCCGGCTTCGGAGTCCCACGCGCGCCGATGCCGGATTCCCGCGCGAGGCTGATGTCGGAATTCCGCCAGCCGTGGCGTCCCAGGTGCCTGATCCTTGAAGCATGCACACCGACACCGAGCGCTGCGTGCGAGCCGTGCGGTCGAAGGACTCCCGGTTCGACGGCTGGTTCTTCACCGCGGTTCTTACCACCCGTATCTACTGCCGGCCCAGCTGCCCGGTCGTGCCGCCCAAGGCCCGGAACATGACCTTCTACCCGAGCGCCGCCGCCTGCCAGCAGGCCGGGTTCCGGGCCTGCAAGCGCTGCCGGCCCGACACCAGCCCCGGCTCCCCGGAGTGGAACGCGCGAGCCGACACCGTGGCCCGCGCGATGCGGCTCATCCAGGACGGCGTCGTCGACAGGGAGGGCGTCACCGGGCTCGCCTCACGGCTCGGCTACTCCTCCCGCCAGGTCGAGCGCCAACTGCTCGCCGAACTCGGCGCCGGCCCCCTGGCCCTGGCCAGGTCCCAGCGTGCCCAGACAGCCAGGGTGCTCATCGAGACGACCGCGCTCCCGATGGCGCAGGTCGCCTTCGCCGCCGGGTTCTCGTCCATCCGTACGTTCAACGACACCGTGCGCGAGGTCTTCGCGCTGGCCCCGGGCGAACTGCGCGCCCGGTCCGGACGCGGGGCGAGGGAGCCCGCGACACCGGGCGTCATCGCCCTCCGGCTGCCGTACCGTGCCCCGCTCAACCCCAGCAACCTGTTCGGGCACCTGGCCGCGACCGCCGTACCCGGCGTCGAGGAATGGCGCGACGGTGCCTACCGCCGCACGCTCACCCTCCCGCACGGGCACGGCATCGTGGCACTCACCCCGCGCTCCGGGCACATCGACTGCAGGCTCTCGCTCACCGACCCCCGCGATCTCACCCAGGCCATCAGCCGCTGCCGCCGCCTCCTCGACCTGGACGCCGATCCCGTGGCCGTGGACGACCAACTGCGCTCCGATCCGCTGCTCGCACCGCTGGTGGACGCGGCGCCCGGCCGCCGGGTGCCGCGCACGGTCGACGCGGCGGAGTTCGCCGTCCGTGCGGTACTCGGCCAGCAGGTCTCCACGGCCGCCGCCCGGACCCACGCGGCCAGGCTGGTCCGCGCCCACGGGATGCCGGTCGACGACCCCGACGGCGGGCTGACCCATCTCTTCCCGACCCCTGAGGCGCTCGCCGGGCTCGATCCCGAGGCGCTCGCTCTGCCGCGCAGCCGCCGCACCACGCTCACCACTCTCGTGGGGGCCCTTGCCGACGGGTCGCTGCACCTGGGGGAGGGAACCGACTGGGACCGGACGCGGGCGGAGCTGACCGCACTCCCCGGGTTCGGGCCCTGGACGGTCGAGGTGATCGCCATGCGTGCCCTCGGGGACCCGGACGCCTTCCTCCCCACCGACCTGGGGATCCGCAGGTCCGCCGCCCGCCTCGGGCTTCCCTCGACGTCGGCCGCCCTCACCGCCCGCGCCGCGGGGTGGCGTCCCTGGCGCGCGTACGCCGTGCAGTACCTGTGGACCGTCGACGACCATCCGATCAACCATCTGCCCGTCTGAGGGCGTGAGGACGAACCCATGACCGCCACATCCACGACGGCCAGACAGCACACGGTCGTCGACAGCCCCTACGGACCACTGACCCTGGTCGCCGCCGACGGGACGCTCTGCGGCCTCTACATGACCGGGCAGCGGCACCGGCCGCCGGAGGAGACCTTCGGAACGCCGGACCCCGGGCCGTTCGGGGAGACGGCAGGCCAGCTCGAGGCCTACTTCGCGGGCGAACTGACGGAGTTCGACCTGCCTCTGCGACTGGAGGGGACGCCGTTCCAGCGCAGCGTGTGGGCCGAGCTCGCACGGATCCCGTACGGCGAGACGCGCTCGTACGGCGAACTGGCCGAGCTCCTGGGCAAGCCCGGGGCCTCACGGGCGGTGGGCCTGGCCAACGGGAAGAACCCGGTCGGGATCATCGTCCCCTGCCACCGGGTCATCGGCGCCTCGGGGAGCCTCACGGGGTACGGCGGCGGGCTGGAGCGCAAGCAGCGGCTGCTGGCCTTCGAGAAGGGGACGGAGGTCGAGGCGCCGGTGCTGTTCTGAGCCCGCCGGTGGCCGGGCGCGCCGAGGCACGCAAGGCCACCGGCGCCGCCGCCCGGGCCGGTCGTCCCGCTCGGCCCGCTCAGGCGGTGAAGATCTCGACGACCGACCAGATCGCCAGTCCGAGCATGCACACACCGCCGATGCGCTGCACCGTCTTCAGCGGGACCCGCTTGGCGATGAAGCGTCCGGCCAGCAGCGCCAGCGCCGACACGGACATCAGGGCGGCGGCCGATCCGATGGCCGTGGACCAGGCCCCGTTGCTCGCGGCCAGGTTGGCCGTCGTGATCTGGGTCAGGTCGCCCCACTCACTGATGAACACCGCCATGAACGCCGTCGAGTAGACGGGCCAGAAGCCTGTGACCGTCTTGATCTCCTCGTCGTCGTCGTCATCACCGCTGCCGCGAAGCAGCATGAAGGCGCCGAAGGCGAAGAGCACGGCCGAGACGAGCCTGACGATCCAGTCGGGGAGCATGCCGATCAGCCCGCCCGCGCCGACCGCGATGGCGACGTGCACGATGAAGGCGGACGAGGTGCCGATCCAGACGTAGAGCGGACGCATGCGCGTGCCCATGGCCAGCGACGCGAACATCGTCTTGTCGGGAAGCTCCGCGAGGAAGATGAGCCCGAAGGCGGTGACGATCGCCAGGAGGTCGAGATGCATTCCGGGTGGCTTTCTGTAAGAGCCGGGCCCCGGGTCTTCCGCGAAGTGCCGTTCGGGCTTTTCGGAGGACCACTCGGCCCGGCATGACCGCAGCGCCCGCGGGGCGCGGGCGTGTCATACCTGACCGAAGGTCTCGCCCACCCGTAGGCATCTACGAGCCCGGCCACCGGGAACCCGAAGGTTCCAGTGTGTCGACGACCGGTTTGCGGGGCTACTCCCCTTCGCAGCCGTCAACACTACCCCACCGGAGCTGCGGCGCAGCGTGCCGGTACAGCCCTAACCATCCTGCCCAGCCGCTCAGTCGATGGACCGTGCGACACGTCCACCGGCCGCCTTCAGCCCGGGACCGGTACGCCGTCCTCCAGTTCGGCCGCCCCGGGGCCACCGTCGAGTACCTCCAGCGCGGCGAGGACACGGTGCAGGAGCCGGTCCGGCAGGAAGTCGGGAAGCGCGTCGCGCTCCACGAGGCGCCAGGAGAGCAGTTCGTCCTCCTGGATCTCGATCGCGTCGAACCGCTCCCGGGCCAGTACGCCGCCGTCGTACAGATAGGCGACGATCGGGGGACGGCCCGCGCCGCGTGCCCAGTCGACCGCGAGCAGCCGTCCTGGCGCGATGTCGAGACCGATCTCCTCCGCGGTCTCCCGCCTGGCGGCCTGCCGGGGGCTCTCGCCCTCGTCCGACTCGACCGTGCCCCCAGGCAGTGCCCAGCCTTCGCGGTAGTTCGGCTCGACGAGCAGGAGCCGTCCCTCCTCGTCCCTGAACAGGGCCGCGGCCGCGGCCAGTACGCGGGGGAGGCCTGCGATGTACGTGGCGTAGTCAGAGGTGGTCACAGAGGCAGCGTAGGGGCCGGCAGGTGCTTCTGGACGGGCATGGGCAGATCAGGGGTGGTGCGGATAGGCTCGGAGCGGCGCGACTGCCTGTTCGAATGCAAAGGGATACAAGGTGACGGACGGAGCAGCGATGGAGACCGCCCACGTGCTCGTGGCGGCGGACAAGTTCAAGGGCTCGCTCACAGCTGTACAGGTCGCGGAGCGGGTGACGGCCGGACTGCGGCGCGTCGTCCCCGGCGTGCGGGTGGAGACCCTGCCCGTCGCGGACGGCGGCGACGGGACGGTAGCGGCGGCCGTGGCCGCCGGTTTCGAGCGCCGCGAGGCGCGGGTCACCGGGCCGCTGGGGACCCAGGTCACCGCGGCGTACGCGGTGCGCGACACCACCGCCGTGGTGGAGATGGCCGAGGCCTCGGGCCTCCAGCACCTCCCCGACGGGGAGTTCGCCCCGCTCACGGCGACGACGTACGGCTCGGGCGAACTCCTGGCCGCCGCGCTCGACGCGGGCGCCCGGACGATCGTGTTCGGGGTCGGCGGCAGCGCCACGACCGACGGCGGCGCGGGCATGCTCGCCGCACTCGGAGCGCGCTTCCTGGACGGGGACGGCAAGCCCGTCGGCCCGGGTGGCGGCGGACTCGCGGAGCTCGCCGAGGCCGACCTGTCGGGGCTCGACCCCCGGCTCGCCGGCATCGACCTGATCCTGGCCAGCGACGTGGACAACCCGCTGACCGGCCCGAAGGGCGCCCCCGAGATCTACGGGCGGCAGAAGGGCGCCACAGAGGACGACATCGCCGTCCTCGACGCGGCACTGGCCCACTACGCGTCCGTACTGGGACCCGAGCACGCCGGGCTGCCCGGCGCCGGCGCCGCGGGAGGCATCGGCTACGGCGCGCTCGTCGCGCTGGGCGCCCGCTTCCAGCCCGGCATCGAGGTCATGCTCGACGTCCTCGGCTTCGCCCCGGCGCTGGCGAATGCCACGCTCGTCGTCACCGGGGAGGGCTCCCTCGACGAGCAGACCCTGCACGGCAAGGCACCGGCGGGCGTCGCGGCGGCGGCGCGCGAGGCCGGTGTGGAGGTGGTCGCCGTGTGCGGACGCCTCGTCCTGGCGCAGGAAGCGCTCGACGGAGCCGGTATCCGGCGGGCCTACCCCCTGACCGACCTGGAGCCCGACCCGGCGGTCTGCATGGCGCAGGCCGGACCCCTGCTGGAACGCGCGGCCGAGGCGATCGCCCGCGACTTCCTCGTCTGACACGAGGCCGTGAGGGGATCCGCTCCCCGGGGTTCCCCTCACGGCTGCGGCACCGTCAGCCGGAACGCGTCGAGCGCGAGCGTCATCTCGATCAGTTCGCGCGGACGGGTCAGCGACCGGGAGGTCAGGCGCTCCAGCCTGCGCAGGCGGTTGAGCACGGTGTTGCGATGGCAGTACAGCAGCCCGGCCGCCCGGCCCGCGGAACCCCCGCACTCCAGCCACGCCTCCAGGGTCCGCACAAGCAGCGCCCGGTCCGCCGGGTCCAGCGCCAGCAGCGGGCCGAAGACACCGGCGAGCAGTCGGTCCGACAGCTCCGGCTGGCTCACCACCAGCGCCGCCGGCAGCCGCTCCTCGAGCCGTACGATCCCCGTCGTGCCCGGCGGGCACGTCGAAAGAGCGACATCGGCCAGCCGGCGCGCGGTCCCCAGTCCGGCCAGGCCGTCCGCCACGGGTCCGATCCCCCCGGGCCCGGGGCACCAACGCCCCAGCAGCGCGACGAGCCACGACACCTCCCGTTCGCCGAGGGCGACGACGGCGATCTCACGGTCCTCCCGCCTCCGCCACAGGACCCGCAGGCCGTCCGTGTCCGTCCGCACGCCCGGGGCCGCGCCTCCGCCCGCCGGCAGTGCCGCCACGGCGTAACGGCCCAGCTCCGGCAGGCCGAGAGCGGTCGCCGCCCGCGCCGCGAGGCCCGGCTCCGACCGGCTCTCCAGCAGGGCGTCGAGCAGCGCCCAGACCCGCTCCTCACCGCGCCGCCCCATGTCGTCGCTCCGTCCCGCAGCCCAGCCGCCCATGGCTGGTGAGGATGCCACCGGCCGCGCGGGGCGCGGCATCCCCTCCACCTCCCTCTGTGCGCGTGCACAACGGGGCCGTTCGCACACTGGTCAGCCGCAGCGAGTGCGCCCCGGACCGTGGACGCGTGGCGCCCCTGCTGCTGGTCTGTGGCACCACGACGACCAGTCGGAAGGAGGAGGACGCATGGCAACGCTCGAGATCCGCGAACTGTCCGTGGGCTACGGCCCGGTACGGGCACTGCGCGACGTCTCCGTCGACGTGCCGGCCGGTGCGATCACCGCTGTACTCGGTGGCAACGGCGCCGGGAAGACCACGCTGCTGCGGGCCGTGTCGCGGACCCTCGGCTTCCACCGCGGGACGGGCACGGGCACGATCCGCTTCGACGACCGCCCCCTGGAAGGGCTCCGGCCCGCCCAGGTGGTGGCGGCGGGAGTGGTCCAGGTGCCGGAGGGCCGGCAGGTGTTCGCCCGGATGACGGTGGCCGACAACCTGCGGGCGGGCGCGCTCGGAGCGAGCGGCGGGCGCCGGACGACGGCCGCGGCACTGAAGCGCGTGCACGAACTGTTCCCCGTGCTTGCCGAGCGCGCGCACCAGCGGGCCGGACTGCTGTCCGGCGGTGAGCAGCAGATGCTGGCGATGGGTCGCGCCCTGATGGCCGGGCCCCGCCTGCTGCTGCTCGACGAGCCGTCCCTCGGCCTCGCCCCGCTGATGGCGGCGAGGATCGCCGAGACGGTCCAGGAGATCAACGCGGGCGGCACCTCCGTCATGCTCGTCGAGCAGAACGCGGCCATCGCGCTGCGGCTCGCCTCGACCGCGTACGTCCTGGACGTGGGCGAGGTCGCGCTGAGCGGCCCGGCCGGGGAACTCGCCGCCTCCGACGAGGTGCGCCGCCGCTACCTCGGCGTCGTCGACGAAACGGCAGCCGAGGACGCCGCACAGGCGGTGGACACCTCCCGCGTCCTGAGCAGGTGGTCCGCGTGACGAGCGCGCCGGCCCCGCTCACCGTGCGCGACGTGACCGTGCGCTTCGCCGGGCTCACCGCCCTCGACGCGGTGTCCTTCACCGTCGAACCGGGCAGTGTGCACGCCGTCATCGGACCCAACGGCGCGGGCAAGTCCACCACCTTCAACGTGCTGTCGGGCGTCTACCGCGCCACCTCGGGCAGCGTGCACCTCGGCTCCACCGAGCTCACCGGCCTCGCGCCGCACACGATCGCCGGACTCGGCGTCGCCCGGACCTTCCAGAACATCGCCCTGCCGCCGCACGCCACCGTCGCCGACAGCCTCATGCTCGGCCGGCACCGGCTGACCAGGGCCGGATTCCTGGCGACGGGCCTGCGACTGCCCTCCGCGACTCGCGAGGCGCACCGGCACCTCGAACGGGTGCGGGAGATCGCCGGGTTCATCGGCCTGGACAAGGAACTCGACCGCCCCGCCGGGGTCCTCCCTTACGGCAAGCAGAAGCTCGTCGAGCTCGGCCGCGCCCTGTGTATGGAGCCCGAGGTGCTGCTCCTGGACGAGCCTATCGCCGGCATGACCGCGGACGAGCGGCGCCGTACCGCGGCCGTCGTCGCGGGTGTACGCGACAGCCTCGGCATCTCGATCGTCATGGTCGAACACGACATGGGGGTGGTGATGCGGCTCGCGGACGCGGTGACCGTACTCGACTTCGGGCGCAGGATCGCGGGGGGCACGCCCGCCGAGGTGCAGAACGACCCGGCCGTCGTGCGGGCCTACCTGGGGGCACAGGAATGACCACCTTCATCGAACTCCTCCTCGGCGGCCTCTCGATCGGCTCGGTGTACGCGCTGATCGCCCTGGGCTTCGTCGTCATCTTCAAGGCGACGGAGGTCGTCAACTTCGCCCACGCCTCCCTGCTGCTGGCGGGCGGCTACGTCACCGCCGTGCTCCACGACGACATCGGATTCTGGCCCGCGCTCGGCGTCGGGATCGCCGGCGCCGCGGTCGTCGGTTCGGCCGTCGAGTTCTTCGTGATGCGCCGCTACCGGGGGAGCGACCAGAGCGTCCTGGCGATCGTCACGATCGGCGTCGACATCCTGCTCACCACGGAACTCACCCGGCGCATGGGGACCGACGTCATGGCGCTGGGCGACCCCTGGGGTGACGACGTCGTCACCATCGGCGGTGTCACCCTGGCCGAGACCCGGATCGCGGCCTTCCTCGTCGCGGGGCTGCTCATCACGGTGTTCCTGCTCGCCTTCCGCTTCACGACGTGGGGTGTCTCGATGCGGGCCGCTGCCGAGAACCCGCAGACGGCGGCGTTGATGGGCATCCGGCTCGGACGGGTCTCCCTCTTCGCCTGGGCGGTGGCCGGGGCGCTCGCCGCCGTCGCCGCGCTGTTCCTCACGGTGTTCCCGACACCCGGTCTCGAACGGGCCACCTCGCTCGCCGCGCTCAAGGCGTTCCCCGCCGCGATCCTCGGAGGCCTCGACTCGACGACGGGGGCACTGGTCGGCGGGCTCGTCGTCGGAGTCACCGAATCACTCGCCACCGGTTACCAGAGCGACCTCTCCTTCCTGGGCCGCGGCATCGGCGATCTCGCGCCGTACCTCGTGATGGTGGTCGTGCTGCTCGTCCGGCCGGCGGGACTCTTCGGTACGAAGGAGCTGTCGCGTGTCTGAAGCCACCAAGGACGCCACCGCGCCCGCCCCGGCAGGTGCAGCGGCACCTGCCGCGGGCGCCCCGATCGCGGGGCGGCTGCGCCGGCCCGCCCCCTACCTCTGGCTCGCAGGCTCGGTCGTGCTCCTCCTGGTGCCGTTCTACCTGGACCGGTTCTGGCTCCAGGCGGGACTGTTCGCCATGGCCGCCGCGATCGGGGCGATCGGCCTCAACCTGCTCACCGGCTCCACCGGTCAGCTCTCCATGGGGCACGCCTTCTTCCTCGCGGTGGGCGCCTACGGCTACTGCATCCTCGCGGGGGAGAGCAGCTCGGAGAACGGGCACGTCCTCACCGGCCTGGGGCTTCCCACCTGGCTCGCGGCGATCCTCGCCGTACTCCTGGCGGGGGCCGTCGGCGGACTCTTCAGCCCCATCGCGGGGCGCCTGAGCGGGGCTTACCTCGGTATCGCCACGCTCGCGTTGATCTTCATCGGCCAACACGTGCTCTTCAACGCGGACTTGCTCACCGGCGGGTTCAACGGGCGCCCCGTGCCACCGCTGTCCCTGTTCGGGTTCACCTTCGACGACGCCGAGGTGGTCGTCGCTGCGGTGCCCTTCCAGTCCTCGGAGAAGCTCTGGTACCTCGGCCTGGCCGCACTGCTCGCCGGCGGGCTCTTCGCCCGCGGGGTCCTCCGCGGGCGCCCCGGCCGGGCGCTCAACGCCATCAGGGACCACCGGATCGCCGCCGGCGTGATGGGCGTCCCCGTGGCGCGCTACCGGGCCGGTGTCTTCGTCCTGTCCTCCATGTACGCGGGCCTCGCCGGCGTCCTGCTCGCGCTGGTCTTCCAGCGGACCGTGCCGGAGTACTTCGGCATGATCCTGTCCCTCGAGTACCTCGCCATGATCGTCATCGGCGGGCTCGGCAGCGTCGCGGGAGCCGTCATCGGCGCCGCGTTCGTGTCGCTGCTCCCTCAAGTGCTCACCCACTACAGCGACTCCCTGCCCCTGGTGTCCGCCCCAGGTACGGGCGGAATCGCACCGGGTGAGGCGTCCCGCTACCTGTACGGCGCCGCGGTCGTCGCGGTCGTCCTGTTCCTGCCCGGCGGCATTGCGCGTCTGAAGAATCCAGGGGAGAAGAAGAAATGAAGCTACGTGTTGTCGGAGCCGTCGTCGCGGCTCTCACCCTCACTCTCGCGGGATGCAGCGAGAAGGCGAAGTCGTCGGACGACGAAGCCGCGGACAAGGGCGGTGTGAAGACCGGGGAAGGGGTCACCGACTCCAAGATCACCCTCGGCGCCCTCACCGACATGACCGGGGTGTACGCCTCGCTGGGCAAGAGCGTCACCCAGGCCCAGCAGCTCTGGGTGAAGGAGACCAACAAGGCCGGCGGCATCTGTGAACGGCAGATCGAGCTGACCGTGCGCGACCACGGGTACGACCCGCAGAAGGCGATCGGCGCCTACACCGAGCTGGAACCCAACGTGCTGGGCTTCACCCAGTTCATCGGCTCCCCGTTCGTCGCCGCCGTCGAGTCGCGGATCGACGGCCAGGACAAGGGCATCGTGCTCCCGCAGGCATGGTCGGCGAATCTGGTCGGGTCGAAGTACATCCGCGTCATCGGCGCCACGTACGACGTCGAGACGATCAACCTGATCGACTTCCTGCTGTCCGAGAAGCGCATCGCCAAGGGCGACAAGATCGGCCACGTGTACTTCGAGGGCGACTACGGCGAGAACGCCCTGGCCGGCTCCAGGCACGCGGCGAAGGAGGCGGGCCTCACCGTCGTCGAGCAGAAGATCAAACCGACGGACAACGACATGACCGCCCAGGTCTCCGCGCTCAAGCAGGCCGGCGTGAAGGCGATCGTGATCAGCGCCGGACCGCGCCAGGCCGCCTCGCTGGTCGGGGTCGCCGCGGCCACCGGGTTCGACGTACCGGTCGTGGGCAACAACTCGGCGTACGCCCCGCAGCTCCTGGCGACCCAGGCGGGTGCCGCGCTGCAGAAGGACTACTACATCGGCTCCTCCACCCTGCCCATCGGTGACGCGGGCGCGGGACCGGCCAAGCTCGCCAAGGCATACGCGGCGTCGTACCCGAAGGACGGCCTCGACAACGGCGTCATCGCCGGCTACAACGCCGCGTCCGTCTTCGGAGAGGCGCTGAAGAAGGCCTGCGAGTCCAAGGACCTGACCCGTGAGGGTGTCGACAAGGCCCTGCTCACCATCAAGGGCTTCGGCGCCGACTTCGGCATCTCGCACGACTTCACCGACCCGTCGGCGCCGTCCACCCGGGAGACCGTCGTCATGAAGCCCGACGCCAAGACTCCCGGCGGCCTCAAGGTGGTCCGCCCGGCGGTGGTGTCCGCGGCCGCCGGGTCCTTCGCGCCCACGTCCTGACCTCCCCGCACAGCGACGGGCCCGGCCTCCTCGGCCGGGCCCGTCCGTGTTCGCGGTGAACGTGAGGCGCAGGTACGGGACCGGTGTAAATAAGCGACTCGTATGCGGGAATGCCGAGCGGAGGATGCGGGCATCCGTCTTCGAGAAGTGGAGGTTGTCATGTGCATTGACGGTCGTTCCGGGCATGCGACGGGAGGCGTCGTCAGCCCTCGGGCCGCAGGGCACTGATGAGCAGCAGGGCGATGTCGTCGGTGCCCGGCGTGGCCCCCCGTGCGTAATGCACGAGCGTGTCGGCGACGGAGTCCATGTCCTGGTCCAGGGCGAGGGCGAAGTGCTCGGCCAGGTCAGCGGTGGCGTCGTCGAGGTCCACACCCGGGGCCTCCACGAGCCCGTCGGTGAACAGGGCGAGGGCCGCGCCCGGCGGCAGAGGCACCTCCGCCGTGGGATAGCGGGCCGCGGGGTCGATGCCGAGCAGCAGGCCGGGCGGCAGGTGCAGGGCTTCGGTCCGGCCGTCAGGCTGCCGCAGCAGCGGTGGCGGATGACCGGCGGTGGCCAGCACCGCGCGCCGCCCGGCCAGATCGAGATGGACGTAGAGGCAGCTGGTGAACAGTCCGGGGTCGAGGTCCGTGAGCAGCCGGTTGGTGCGTGCCAGTACCTCGTGGGGCGGCGCACCCGCCGAGGCGTGCACGGCGGTGCGGACCTGCCCCATCAACGCGGCGGCGTTCTCGTTGTGCCCCTGTACGTCGCCGATGGCCGCGGCGACGGTGTCCTCGTCGAGCCGGATCAGGTCGTAGAAGTCCCCGCCGATCCCCATGCCGCGGGTGGACGGGAGGTAGCGGGCCGCGACGTCCAGGCCGGGGACGTCGGGGAGGGTCTGCGGCAGGAGGTGGGCCTGCAGGCTGCACGCCAGCCGGTCCTTGGCGTCGTAGAGGCGCGCCCGGTCGAGAGCCTGGGCCAGCAGCCCGGCGATCGAGGTCAGCAAGGCACGTTCCTCGTCCTCGAAGGGGTGGGGCCGGTCGTACGCGAGGACCAGCGAGCCGATGGGCCGCCCGGAGACGATCAGCGGAAGGAAGGCGCAGGCGGCGACGGCGTGGCGCAGATCCGCGGAGGGGTAGGCGCGCCGAAGCTCGTCGAAGTTCGCGTAGAAGTCGGGGCTGCCCGTCATCAGCACGTGCGCCGCCGGTGTCCCCGAGGTGAGCGGTGCACCGTCGAAGCGGTCCATGAGCGCGGGCCGGCTGCCCCTGCTGCCCTCCACTCGCAGCCGGCCCTCCGCCGACGTCATCACGACCAGGGTCTGGATACGGAAGGCGGGCATCAGCTGGTCGCCGGCCAGCTCGATCACGTCCTTGGTGGAGACCGCCTCGGTGAGGGTCGCCGCCAGATGCATCAGGTGGTACAGCGCGCCGGCCCGGCTGGGGGCGGCCGAGACCGGGGGCGGCGGAGGTTCCGGATCGTCCTTGGGCTCAGGCTCCGTGGTGGGGATGATCCGGACGCTGATGCCGGTGTTGCCCGGGAAGAGCTGGAAGGTCAGCCACTGGTCCGGGGGCCGCAGCACGGTGAAGGACGTCGGCTGACGTCCGATGACGGCAGCCCGGTAGTGGTCCTCGACGACCGGATCGTCCAGCCAGCGGATTGACACCCAGGGCAGGGTCCCCAGCACGTCCTCGGCCCGGGCCCCCAGCAGGGCCGAGGCGGCGTCGTCGAGGAAGGTGATCGAACCGTCCATGGTCAGCGCGCAGCTCCCTCCGGGCAGTCGCTGGACGAACTCCGCGGCCGCCAGCGCCTCGGCCGGTCCGGGCGGGACCGGTTCCGGCGGGGGCAGCACCCGCGGCAGGGCGCCGGGAAGGACCGGGGTGCCGCTTCTCTCGGCCCGCTGCAGGATCCTGCCGATGGAGTTGCATCCAGTGAGGACGGCCTGGCGCTCCTCGGACGACAGCTCCTGCGAGTGGGATCCCGGCCACAGCAGGACCACCCCGCCCCGGTCGACGGCGCCGGTCCGGACGGGGGCCGCGCCCAGCGCGAAGCGGTAGGGCAGTACGAGAGCGGTACGCGGGTAGCGCCGCGCGAGCTCCTCCTGGCTGCCCAGCCAGATCAGACAGCGCAGGCGCACGGCGTCGGCCACCGGCGTGGACGCGGTCAGCGGGACCCTGGTCCACAGAGCGGCGAGCTGAGCAGGTACCCCGGCCAGCACCGTCAGGTGCAGGGTCGTGCCGTTCCTCGGCAGCAGGTACAGCATGGCCACGGAGGCGTCGGTGTCGCGTACGAGACTGGCCACGGCGCTGTCCAGCAGCTCCGTAACCGAACCGTTGGCGGCGACCGGGGTCGCGTGGTCCTGCACCTGACCAGCCTCCCCCGGCAGAAGCGGCCCCGCACCCGCTGCCCGTAGGGCGTGCGGGGACTGTGAGCCGACGCGCCCGGTAGGCGGCCCGGGCATGCGAAAGGGCCCGGATGCCGGGGAGCATCCGGGCCCTCTCAGGGGTCACAGGAGGTTACGGGAGCTGCGCCGCCCGTGCCTCACGCCTGTTGTCACGGAAGGTGTTCACCCGCCGCGCGGTGGCGAAGAGCGGGATCACCGCCCCCAGGACGACCTGGAGCGCACAGCCGGTCTGCAGGAGCAGCTGGCCACCCGGCGCGTCGAACGCCCAGGCGGCGAGGAGCCCCATCGCGGACACGATCCAGCTCAGCATGGCCACCGCGAGCACACCCCGCGGCTTCGGGTACTCGACCCGGCTGACCATCAGCCACGCCACTCCGACGATCGCGAGCAGCGTCGGCACGAAAGGCAGCTCCAGGAGCACGATCGAGACGACAGTGAGCGCTCCGAATGGGCTCGGCATGCCCTGGAACATGCCGTCCTTCAAGGTCACACAGGAGAATCTGGCGAGCCTGAGCACCACGGCCAGCAGCACCACGATCGCCGCGAGCGCCGACACCCGCTGGTGTGCGTCGTCGGCGACCATGCCGTACACCAGCACGAAGTACGCCGGTGCGAGGCCGAAGCTGATCAGGTCGGAGAGGTTGTCCAGCTCCGCACCCATCGGCGAGGACCGCAGCTTGCGCGCCACGAGCCCGTCGAAGAGGTCGAACACCGCCGCCATGAGCATGAGGATCACGGCGGTGGCGGCGGAGTGCCGGGCCATGCCCGACTCGTCACTGCCGGTGAGGTGCGGAATGAGGATCCCCGTGGTGGTGAAGTACACCGCCATGAAGCCGCACGTGGCGTTACCGAGTGTGAGGGTGTCCGCTATCGACAGCCGCATCGAGAGCGGCATGTCCTCGGCATCGTCCTCCTCGGCCTCCGGCACCCAGCCGGCCTGCGTCTCAGGATCAACTACGGTCAATTCGAGTCACCCCCGCGGTCGTGGCCTGGCCGACCTCGACCGCGACCTCGACACCTTCCGGAAGGTAGATGTCGACGCGCGAGCCGAAGCGGATCAGACCGATGCGTTCGCCCTGCTCCACCTTCGTACCCTGCGGGACGTAGGGAACGATGCGACGGGCGACCGCTCCCGCGATCTGCACCATCTCGATGTCGCCGAGCTCGGTGTCGAAGTGCCAGACAACGCGTTCGTTGTTCTCGCTCTCCTTGTTGAACGCCGGAACGAACCCGCCGGGGATGTGTTCGACCGAGGTCACGGTGCCGGCCAGAGGGGCCCGGTTGACGTGAACATTCAGCGGGCTCATGAAGATCGCGACGCGGGTGCGCCCGTCCTTCCACGGCATGATGCTCTGCACCACGCCGTCGGCCGGCGAGATGACGCGGCCCTGGGTGATCTCGCGCTCGGGGTCGCGGAAGAACCACAGCATGCCCGCCGCGAGCGCGGTGGTGGGCACGGCCACGGCGGCCCAGCGCCCGGACCGGCGGGCCCGGACGAGGCTGAGCGCCGCGGTTGCGACGGTCGGGAGAAGCCACGGCGATGCTCCGCGGGCGAGGCGGACCCCGCCGCGGGATGCAGAGTTCTGACTGTCGGGCATGGATGACCTTCGTAGCGGATGATGCCGCGCTGGCAACGGGGGGACGGCGGCTTTCCGGCGATGCTATCGGGTGCGAGCGGCAACTGGGCAAGCCAGCAGCCGAGTCGGACAGCTGAAAGGCTCCGGACGAGGTTGACCGGGTGTGATGTTCTTCGCCACCAAATCGCCTCGAAAGGGACATTCAGCCCTGGAGCCGGTACTCCTCGAGCAGCCGGCGACCGATGATCATTTTCTGGATCTCAGCGGTACCTTCACCGATCAGCAGCATCGGGGCCTCGCGGTAGAGGCGCTCGATCTCGTACTCCTTGGAGAAGCCGTAGCCGCCGTGGATACGGAAGGCGTCCTCGACGACCTCCTTGCAGTACTCGGCGGCGAGATACTTCGCCATTCCTGCCTCCAGGTCGTTCCGCTCCCCGGAGTCCTTTTTGCGTGCTGCGTTGACCATCATTGCATGGGCCGCTTCGACCTTGGTGGCCATTTCGGCCAGTTTGAACTGGATCGCCTGGTGCTGGGCGATCGGTTTTCCGAAGGTCTGGCGCTGTTGGGCGTACGAAACGCCCAATTCGAACGCACGTTGTGCGACACCGCAGCCACGTGCGGCGACATTCACCCGTCCTACCTCGACACCGTCCATCATTTGGTAAAAACCTCGGCCGGTGGTGCCGCCGAGTACGCGATTGGCCGGAATGCGCAGTCCGTCCATGATGAGCTCGGTCGTGTCGACGCCCTTGTAACCCATCTTGTCGATCTTCCCCGGGATCGTGAGTCCGGGGCGGACCTCGCCGAAGCCCGCCTCCTTCTCCACCAGGAAGGTCGTCATCGACCGGTGCGGCGCAGCGGCTGCCTCCTCGGGGGAGTGTCCTTCGTCACTCCTGCAGAGGACGGCGACCAGCGTGGACGTTCCGCCGTTCGTCAGCCACATCTTCTGGCCGTCGAGGACGTACTCGTCGCCGTCGCGGACGCCCTTCGACGAGATCGCCGAGACGTCGGAACCCAGCGCCGGCTCGGACATCGAGAACGCGCCCCGCACCTCACCCAGCGCCATGCGCGGGAGGAACGTGTCCTTCTGCTCCCGCGTGCCGTGCTGCTTGAGCATGTACGCCACGATGAAGTGCGTGTTGATGATGCCCGACACGCTCATCCAGCCGCGGGCGATCTCCTCGACGCACAGCGCGTAGGTGAGGAGCGACTCGCCCAGACCGCCGTACTCCTCGGGAATCATCAGCCCGAACAGACCGAGTTCCTTGAGCCCTTCGACGATTTCCGTCGGGTACTCGTCGCGGTGCTCCAGCTGGGTCGCGACAGGAATGATCTCCTTGTCGACGAAATCACGGACCGTGGAGAGGATTTCCTGCTGGACATCCGTCAGGCCGGCGGTCTGCGCGAGTCGGCTCATGGCTACTTCTCCACGTTCTTCTGCGGCGGCTGGATCGGCTCCGGGCGGCCGGGCTGCTCGCCGCCCCGCTCCTTGATGTACGTCTCGGTGGGGACCATCACCTTGCGGCGGAACACGCAGACCAGCGTGCCGTCCTGCTTGTACCCCTTCGTCTCGACATGGACGATGCCGCGGTCGCTCCTGGACCTCGACGGAGTCTTGTCGAGCACGGTCGTCTCGCCGTAGATCGTGTCGCCGTGGAAGGTCGGTGCGATGTGCTTCAGCGACTCCACCTCGAGATTGGCGATCGCCTTGCCGGAGACGTCCGGCACCGACATACCGAGCAGCAGCGAATAGATGTAGTTGCCCACGACGACGTTCTTGCCGAAATCGGTCGTCTTCTCGGCGTAATTGCTGTCCATGTGCAGGGGATGGTGATTCATGGTCAGCAGGCAGAAGAGGTGGTCGTCGTATTCCGTGACCGTTTTCCCGGGCCAGTGCTTGTAGAGAGCACCGACTTCGAACTCCTCGAAGGTGCGGCCGAACTGCATATCAGGCCTCCGGGGCTTCGAACTTGGATGTGCGCTGCATGCCGGCCGCGCGGCCCTTGCCCGCGATGACCAGCGCCATCTTGCGGCTGGCCTCGTCGATCATCTCGTCGCCGAGCATCGCGGAACCCTTCCTGCCGCCCTCCTCGGACGTGCACCAGTCGTAGGCGTCCAGGATGAGCTCGGCGTGGTCGTAGTCCTCCTGCGCGGGCGAGAACACCTCGTTCGCGGCGTCCACCTGGCCGGGGTGCAGCACCCACTTGCCGTCGAAGCCCAGCGCCGCGGCCCGGCCGGCGACCTCGCGGTAGGCGTCCACGTCGCGGATCTGGAGGAACGGACCGTCGATCGCCTGGAGGTCGTGCGTGCGGGCCGCCATGAGGATGCGCATCAGGATGTAGTGGTACGCGTCCGCCGGGTAGCCGGGCGGCTGCTGACCGACCACCAGCGTCTTCATGTTGATCGAGGCCATGAAGTCGGCGGGGCCGAAGATCAGGGTCTCCAGACGCGGCGATGCGGCGGCGATGTCGTCGATGTTCACCAGGCCCTTGGCGTTCTCGATCTGCGCCTCGATGCCGATCTTCCCGGCCTCGAAGCCCATCGTCTTCTCGATCTGCGTCAGCAGCAGGTCCAGCGCGATGACCTGCTGCGCGTCCTGGACCTTCGGCAGCATGATGCAGTCGAGGTTCGGGCCCGCGCCCTCGACGACCGTGATGACGTCGCGGTACGTCCAGTGGGTCGTCCAGTCGTTCACACGGACGACCCGCGTCTTGCCGGTCCAGTCGCCGTTGTTGAGCGCGTCGACGATGTGGTGCCGGGCGCCCTCCTTGGCGAGCGGTGCGCAGGCGTCCTCCAGGTCCAGGAACACCTGGTCGGCCGGCAGACCCTGGGCCTTCTCCAGGAACCGCGGGTTGGAGCCGGGCACCGCCAGGCACGAGCGGCGCGGACGGAGCCGGTTCACGGGGGCCGAGTGGCCCGAGACCGGGGTGGTGGCGGGCGACGGGCTGGGCGTGGTCATGCGGGGACCTCCAGAGGGTCGAGCTTGTTCGCTTTCCGGATCTCGTCGACGATACGGCCGATGATCTCGGTGATGCCGAAGTCCTTCGGGGTGAAGACGGCTGCGACGCCGGCCTCGATGAGAGCGCGTGCGTCGGCCTGCGGGATGATGCCGCCGGCGATCACCGGGATGTCCGTGGCGCCCGCCTCGCGCAGCCGGTTCAGTACGTCGGGCACGAGTTCGGCGTGGGAGCCGGACAGGATGGACAGCCCCACGCAGTGAACGTCCTCGGCCAGTGCGGCGTCCGTGATCTGTTCCGGCGTCAGCCTGATGCCCTGGTAGACCACCTCGAAGCCCGAGTCCCTTGCGCGTACGGCGATCTGTTCGGCGCCGTTGGAGTGCCCGTCGAGGCCCGGCTTGCCCACCAGCAGCCGCAGCCGGCCGACGCCGAGGTCGTCGGCGGTGCGGGTCACCTTCTCGCGCACCAGGGCGAGCGGGGTACCGGGCTCCGCGGTGACCGCAACAGGCGCGGACGAGACGCCCGTGGGCGCCCGGAACTCGCCGAACACGTCGCGCAGGGCCCAGGCCCATTCGCCTGTGGTGACGCCCGCCCGGGCGCACTCGACGGTCGCCTCCATCATGTTCTCGGTGCCGGCCGCGGCCTTCTTCAGGGCCGTCAGCGCCTCGGTGGCGCGTGCCTCGTCGCGGTTGTCGCGCCACCGGTGCAGCGCGGCCACGACCCTGGCCTCGTTCTCGGGGTCCACCGTCATGATCGCGGCGTCCAGATCGGCGGTCAGGGGGTTGGGCTCGGTCGTCTCGTAGATGTTGACACCGACGATCTTCTCGTCGCCGGCCTCGATCCGCGCACGCCGGGCGGCGTGCGAGGAGACGAGCTCCGACTTGAGGTACCCGGACTCGACGGCGGCCATCGCGCCGCCCATCTGCTCGATCCGGTCGATCTCGGCCAGCGATTCGGTGACCAGCTCGTCCACCTTGGCCTCGATGACGTGGGAACCGGCGAAGATGTCCTCGTACTCCAGCAGATCGCTCTCGTGCGCGAGCACCTGCTGGATGCGGAGCGACCACTGCTGGTCCCACGGGCGCGGCAGCCCCAGGGCCTCGTTCCAGGCAGGGAGCTGCACAGCGCGGGCGCGGGCGTCCTTGGACAGGGTGACGGCCAGCATCTCCAGCACGATGCGCTGGACGTTGTTCTCCGGCTGCGCCTCGGTCAGCCCAAGGGAGTTGACCTGCACCCCGTAGCGGAAGCGGCGCTGCTTGGGGTTCGCGATGCCGTAGCGCTCGCGCGTCACCCGGTCCCAGATGCGGCCGAAGGCGCGCATCTTGCACATCTCCTCGATGAAGCGGACGCCCGCGTTCACGAAGAACGAGATACGGGCGACGACGTCGCCGAACCTCTCCTCGGGCACCTGGCCGGAGTCGCGTACCGCGTCGAGGACCGCGATGGCCGTCGACATGGCGTACGCGATCTCCTGGATCGGAGTGGCCCCCGCCTCCTGCAGGTGGTAGCTGCAGATGTTGATCGGGTTCCACTTCGGGATGCGGTTGACCGTGTACGTGATCATGTCCGTCGTCAGCCGCAGGGACGGCCCCGGGGGGAAGACGTGCGTCCCCCTGGACAGGTACTCCTTGACGATGTCGTTCTGGGTCGTGCCCTGGAGCCTGTCCGGATCGGCGCCCTGCTCCTCGGCGACCACCTGGTAGAGCGCCAGCAGCCACATGGCGGTGGCGTTGATCGTCATCGAGGTGTTCATCTGCTCCAGGGGGATGTCCTGGAACAGCCGCCTCATGTCACCGAGGTGCGAGACGGGCACGCCGACCCGGCCCACCTCGCCGCGGGCGAGCAAGTGGTCCGGGTCGTAGCCGGTCTGCGTGGGCAGATCGAAGGCGACCGAGAGACCCGTCTGGCCCTTGGCGAGGTTGCGCCGGTAGAGCTCGTTGGACGCTTCGGCGGTCGAGTGACCTGCGTAGGTCCGCATGAGCCACGGGCGGTCCTTCTGACGTTCGGTCATGGTGGACCTCAGACGTTGCGGCTGGATGGAATGGCTCGCTCCGCTGACGCGTCACGGAACAGGTTGATGGCGTCGATGTGCTGCTCGCGGAGTTCCGTGTCGCGCACGCCCAGGCCCTCGGCCGGGGCCAGTGCGAGCACGCCGACCTTGCCCTGGTGGACGTTGCGGTGCACGTCGTGGGCTGCCTGGCCGGTGTCCTGAAGGGAGTAGACCTTGGAGAGCGTCGGGTGGATCTTGCCCTTGGCGATCAGGCGGTTGGCCTCCCACGCCTCGCGGTAGTTGGCGAAGTGCGAGCCGATGATCCGCTTCAGCGACATCCACAGGTAGCGGTTGTCGTACTCGTGGTTGTAGCCCGAGGTCGATGCGCAGGTGACGATCGTGCCGCCCTTGCGGGTGACGTAGACGCTCGCGCCGAAGGTCTCGCGGCCCGGGTGCTCGAAGACGATGTCCACGTCCTCGCCGCCGGTCAGCTCGCGGATGCGCTTGCCGAAGCGCTTCCACTCACGGGGGTCCTGGTTGTGCTCGTCCTTCCAGAACTTGAAGCCCTCGGTGTTGCGGTCGATGATCGCGGTCGCGCCCATCTTCCGGCAGATTTCCGCCTTCTTGTCGCTGGAGACGACGCAGATCGGGTTGGCCCCGCCGGCCAGTGCGAACTGCGTGGCGTAGGAGCCGAGTCCGCCGCTGGCGCCCCAGATCAGCACGTTGTCGCCCTGCTTCATGCCGGCGCCGTTGCGCGAGACGAGCTGGCGGTACGCGGTGGAGTTGACCAGGCCCGGGGACGCGGCCTCCTCCCAGCTGAGGTGCTTCGGCTTCGGCATCAGCTGGTTGGACTTGACGAGCGCGATCTCGGCGAGGCCGCCGAAGTTGGTCTCGAAGCCCCAGATGCGCTGCTCGGGGTCGAGCATCGTGTCGTTGTGGCCGTCGGAGGACTCCAGCTCCACCGAGAGGCAGTGTGCGACGACCTCGTCGCCTGGGTTCCAGGCGTTGACGCCGGGGCCGGTGCGCAGGACGACACCCGCCAGGTCGGATCCGATGACGTGGTAGGGCAGGTCGTGGCGCTTGCTGAGGTCGCTGAGCTTGCCATAGCGCTCCAGGAAGCCGAAGGTCGAGACCGGCTCGAAGATCGAGGTCCAGACGGAGTTGTAGTTCACCGAGCTGGCCATGACCGCGACCAGCGCCTCGCCCGGGCCGAGCTCGGGCACCGGCACGTCCTCCACGTGGAGGGACTTCCGGGGGTCCTTGTCGCGGCTGGCGACCCCGGCGAACATCTCCGCCTCGTCCTTGTGCACGGTGACCGCGCGGTACGACTCGGGGATGGACAGGGCCGCGAAGTCCGCGGCCGTGCTGTCCTGCGATTGGATCGCGTCCAGGATTTCCTTCACGGTGATGCCTCCGGCAGATCGGGTCTCCGGCGCCGAGGGAACGCCGGAGGGACCCCTATGGACAGGGGAGCTGTGCGGTGTGGAGGTGTGCCGTCGGTTCGGCGGGTGGTGCTGGGCCTGCTCGGTGGAGCAGAAGGGCTTGCCTGTGACGCAGGCGTCCGGGCGCGCGGACACGTGGTCCGCGGGGACAGCCGGCGTAGATGAGATCTCTGCACGCCGGCCGCCCGGACTCCCTCAACGTATGGCACTCCGTGACAGGTGGCAAGGCACCCAGTGCCAACAATTTCTCTCAGTTGTCATCTCGTAGGCACGCATGAGCAACATCATGGCCGGTATGCCTGGTTGATCCCGTGGGTGACGGCCCTACGGCGTGGTGCGGTACACGTACGGCGTCGTCGTGCCCAGGGCGGTGAACCCGAGCCGCCGGAGGATCGGCGCGGACTGGTCGGTCGCGTCGACCTGCAGGAACCGGTACCCGCGCTCCGCGGCGATCCGGGCCCGGTGGGCGACCAGTGCGCGGTAGACACCGCGGCCCCGCCAGGGGGCCGCCGTACCCCCTCCCCAGAGTCCGGCGAAGCCCGTGCCCGGGTACATCTCCATCCGGGCGGAACTCACCGGCTCGTCGCCGGCCGTCACCACCGCCGCGACGAGAGTGTCCGGAGCCTCTGCGAGCCGGGTCAGGGTCTGGTGGCGCAGCCGAGAACCGTCGGTGCCGAAGGCCAGCTCATGGGCCCGGACCATCAGCTCCACCCCGGCCGCGTCGGTCACCGTCCGCAGTCGCAGGCCCGCGGGGAGCGTCACGGGCGCGGTCAGCTCCGCCACCGGTGCGACCAGCAGGGCCTCCGGCGGCTCCGCGGTGAAGCCGGCGGCCGACAGGAGCCCGCCGAGGCCGGGCGGCCCGTCGTGCGCGTACAGCTTCCACTCGAACTCGGGGAGCCCCAGGGCGGTGTAGTGCTCCACCTGTGCCGCGATCTCCGCCGACGCCCGGCCGGGAGAGAGGTCCGGGGCCATCCACACGACGCCGTTCCAGTCGTCGGCGCCGCCGGTCTGCCGCACGACGTCACCCACCCGCTCGACCCGTGTGCCGGGACCTTCGGGACGGGCGTGCTCGCGCATCTCGCGGTCGAACAGGGCCAGCATCTCATCGGATTCCATGGGGGCATCCGAGCACGTCTCCACCAGCCCGGACCACCAGGTTTTCCGCTCGGCTGCGTCAAAGCGCGGACACGGGGCAGTGGTAAGTGATCTTGGTCGGCGCGGAGGGCAGGGGTGGGTACACATGGCGATACGGGTGCGGGGGCACGTCCACAAGGGTCGCGGACGCGAATTCGACGTCCGGCGGACGGCGTTCGGGTTCGCGCTCCTGGCCGTCCTGCTGTGCGGGCTGGGGCTGGCGGTCCGCACCGCCCTGCGTGCCGCCGAGCGGCACCCGGTCGTCGCGGTCCTCCCGGCCGCTCTGCTGATCGTGTGGACCGTCGCCCTCCTGCGCAGACGCCGGAGCCGGAGAACGGCCGCCGATGCGGCGGCGGCGGCCCTGGAGGCCGCGTACGAGGTCGTGGACGCCGCTCTGGAGGAGGAGGCCGCGGCCGAGCCCGTCGCGGTCACCGAGCCGCTGCCACGCGCCCTGCCGGTCGACTACGCGGCCATGGATCCCTACGAGTTCGAGGAGGCCGTCGCCGGACTCTGCCGACGCGACGGCTGCCTGGACGCCGAGGTGGTCGGAGGCGCCGGTGACCTCGGGGCGGACGTGATCGCCACCACTCCGGACGGCCGTCGCCTGGTCGTCCAGTGCAAGAGGTACACGGCCGACAACAAGGTCGGTTCGCAGGATCTCCAGCGCTTCGGGGGTACCTGCTACGCGGTGCACGGGGCCGAGGCGGCCGTGGTCGTCACCACCGGCGACTTCACCGAACCCGCCCTGGAGTACGCCGAGCAGTGCGGCATCCTCTGCGTGGACTTCGACGGGCTCGCCGCATGGAGCGAGGGGAGTGCGCCGCCGCCCTGGCACGTGCCGACGGCCGCGGAGACCGTGGGGTGAGGGCGCTCCTGCGGGGCGCCCCCGGGAGGCGGGGCGAGGGCCGCTCAGCGCGCCTTCAGTGCCTTCTGGATGGTGCGCATGACCTCGTCGAGCGGTGCGTCGACCCGGGCCACGGCCACCAGGACCTCACCCTCCGTCGAGACCGAGGCCGCGGGGGTTGCCGCGGAGGTCTTCCCGGTGTCGGCGCCCACCGTGCGACCCGCTCCGATCCCGCTACCGAAGGTGTCGCGCACGATCGCGAACGCGTGGTCGAGCTGGGCCTCCACGTCGCCCTGGCCGCCGGCCCGCAGCCAGCGCCGCAGCACATGGTTGTGCGCGGTCACCACTGCGGAGGCGGCCACCTCGGCGAGCAGGGGGTCGTCGTTGCCGACGTGGTGGTCGCGCTCATCGAAATGGCCCAGCAGATAACGGGTGAACAGTCGCTCGTAGCGGGCCACCGAGGCGATCTCGGCCTCCCGGAGGGTCGGCACCTCACGGGTCAGCTTGTAGCGGGCCACGGAGACGGCCGGCTTCGCCGCGTACATCTTCATGACCTCTTTGATGCCCCGGCACACCGTGTCGAGCGGGTGCTCGTGCGCCGGTGCGGCGTTCAGGACGGCCTCGGCCCTGACGAGGGTGTCGTCGTGGTCCGGGAAGATGGCCTCTTCCTTGGAGCGGAAGTGGCGGAAGAACGTACGCCGGGCCACCCCGGCGGCCCCCGCGATCTCGTCGACCGTCGTCGCCTCGTACCCCTTCGTGGAGAAGAGTTCCATGGCCGCGGCAGCCAGTTCGCGGCGCATCTTCAGCCGCTGGGCCGCGGCCCGGGTGCCGGCGGCGCTCTCCCGGGCGTCCGTCGCGGCGGAGGAACGGGGGGACTTGGCGGGTTGGGACATGGTGTGAACGTAACCCATCGCCGCGGGGGAGTGCGCCCGCGGGGGCGGGTCGCCCGAGGGCCCGAGCAACCCGCCCCACCTGGTCACCGGCTCAGCGCCGGGCATATTCGCGGAAGCCGCGCCCCGTCTTGCGTCCGAGGCAGCCCGCGGCCACCAGGTGCTCCAGCAGCGGCGCCGGGGCGAGCCCCGGGTCGCGGAACTCGCTGTGCAGAACCTTCTCGATCGCGAGCGAGACGTCCAGACCGACCACATCGAGCAGTTCGAACGGCCCCATGGGGTAACCGCCGCCCAGCTTCATCGCCGCGTCGATGTCGTCGAGCGTCGCGTAGTGCTCCTCGACCATCTTGATCGCGTTGTTGAGATAGGGGAACAGCAGCGCGTTCACGATGAAACCGGCCCGGTCGCCGCAGTCCACCGGGTGCTTGCGCACCTTCAGGCAGACCTCGCGGACCGTGGCGTGCACGTCGTCCGCGGTCAGCACCGTGCGGACCACTTCGACGAGCTTCATCGCGGGCGCCGGGTTGAAGAAGTGCATCCCGATGACGTCCTCGGGCCGCGAGGTCACCCTCGCGACCGCCACGACCGGCAGGGACGACGTGGTCGTCGCCAGCACCGCGCCCGGCTTGCAGACCTTGTCCAGGGTCTGGAAGAGCTGACGCTTGATCTCCAGGTCCTCGGCGACCGCCTCGACCGCGAGGTCGACGTCGGCGAAGGAGTCCAGCGAGCCCGACGCGGTGATCCGGGCGAGCGTCTCGTCCCTGACCCCTTTGCTCAGCCGCCCCTTGGCCACCGAACGCCCCAGGGACTTGGCGATCCGCGCCTTGGCCGTGTCGGCCTTCTCCTGGCTCCGCGCGGCGATGACCACGGAGTATCCCGCCTTGGCGAAGACCTCCGCGATGCCCGAGGCCATCGTGCCCGAACCGGCCACACCCACGGAGGCGACCTCGCGCCCGGCGACGGCGCCCGCGCTGCCCGCCGGAGTCAAGGCGTCCGGCACCACGGTCTGGCCACCGGGTACGTCGTACGTGTAGAAGCCGCGTCCCGCCTTGCGCCCGGTCAGTCCCGCCTCGCTCAGCTGGCCCAGCACCGGTGCCGGGGCGTGCAGCCGGTCGTGAGAGGCCGCGTACATGGCCTCCAGGACCGTACGGGCCGTGTCGATGCCGATGAGGTCGAGCAGCGCCAGCGGGCCCATGGGCAGACCGCAGCCCAACTTCATGGCCGCGTCGATGTCCTCACGGGAGGCGTAGTTCGCCTCGTACATCGCGGCGGCCTGGTTCAGATAGCCGAAGAGCAGGCCGTCCGCGACGAATCCCGGGCGGTCCCCGACCGCGACCGGTTCCTTGCCCAGTTCACGCGCGAGCCGGGTGACGCTCTCCACGGCGGGCGGGGCGGTCAGCACGGAGGAGACCACCTCGACGAGCTTCATCGCGGGCGCGGGGTTGAAGAAGTGCAGACCGAGGACGCGCTCGGGGTGCTGCGACTCGGCCGCCAGCCGGGTCACCGACAGCGCGTTCGTGCCCGTCGCCAGAATCGCGGCGGGGGAGACCACCGCGTCCAGATCCCGGAAGACCTGCTGCTTGATCTCGTACGTCTCCGGCACGACCTCGATCACCAGCTCCGCGTTCGCGGCCGCCTGCAGATCGGAGAAGGTGCGGAAGCGGGACAGGATGTCGCGCCGCTCCTGTTCCGTGATCCGCCCGCGGCTCACGGCGCGCGCGGTGGAGGCCTCCAGGGAGGCGACGGCCTGACGCGCGGCGGCTTCGCTGATGTCGATACCGATGACTTCGCGGCCCGCCCGGGCCAGGACCTCGGCGATGCCGGTTCCCATGGTGCCGAGGCCGACGACGGCAATGGTGCTGAGGGGGATGTCCATCATGGGACTCCAGGGTGAGTGACGACTGTGAGGAGCACGGCGGCGCGAGTGGTCGGGATCGACCGGCGCTCGGTGTGCGGAAATCGCGTGTCGTGGTGCACGGTCCCGGGCGCTCGCGCGCACCGGGGGGAAAGGTGACGGGCTCTGTCCCGGAGCCACGTCTCACGAACTGCCGAACCGACAAGCACTCCGGGTGGCTGCGTCACCAGGCCACCGGAGCCGGCGGGTGTGTCCCGCTCACCTGAGCCTAACTTGCGAGTAACGAGCGCGCCAGTCCTGACCGGCTGCGCACTGGCACACAGTTCGACGGACACGTTGCGTGTGCACAGCTAAACTCAGTGTCATGGATGAGGAGTTCCGCTCGCTGACGGACCGGATCGCGGGCGAGGCGGGGGAGTCGGAGGCCTTGCGCCTGCTGCTCGCCACCGAGGACCACGAGGAGCTGGCCCGGGTCCTCGTGGAGCGTGAACGCCCGCTGTGGGCCCGCGAGATCGCGGCGTTCCGGCTCGGCTGCGGCGGCGACCGCCGGGCCTTCGAGGCGCTGGTCCTCCTCCTCAACCACCGCGATCCCGAGCGCTGCGTATCCGCCGCGCACGCGCTGCGGCTCCTCGGCGACCCCCGGACACCCAGGGCGGCGGCCGCACTCGCGACCAACAACATGCGGACCGCCTATGCCCTGCACCCGATCCGGCTGCTGACCGCCCTGCGGGCGCCCGAGTCGGTGCCCGCCCTGGTCAGCACCCTGCGCCGGCTGCTCACCCCCGACGAGCCGCACTGGCGCGTCGCCCTCGCCTGCGTCGAGGGCCTGGGGGTCCTGGAGGACGGAAGGGCCCGCCCGGTACTGGAGGCGGCGCTGCCGCACCCGCGCCTCGGCACGGCGGCGGCAGCAGCCCTCAACCGGCTTCCGGCGGGCTGAGGGAGCGGGCAGGCTGTTGGGGGCCCAGGGCGGTTGTCCCGCGGCAGGGTTCCGACGGGTCCATGGCATCCATGTGCGATGTCGGGTCGCGGCCGTACGGGAACGCAACCCGGAGCCGGGAGACGGTCCGGCACGCGCTGTATCTATGGCGCGGGACGTTGAGCGCGGCAACATAGGTGACGGGTTTCGCGACGGACGCGACAGTGCAGTTCTTCGTCAATGACCTTGTGCGCAGGCCGTCGCATGGCCGACCTCGAAGCCCAGATCGCCGACTCTACGGTGCACTGAATCACCTCGCCGGGTTCAGGGGGCGGTCTCACCGTCCTTGGCCGGTGAGACCGCATCGCCGAGGCGAACGCTGAGCTGGGAACCTAGCTCCTGGAAGCCCAGCGCACGTGCCACACGCTTTGACGGATGCGGCCGCGCTCTCCACTGCGGAAGCAGCCTGGCATCAAGCGCATGCGCTACCGCCGCAGACGCCACGGCCAGCGCCAGCCCTCGGCCTCGATGCCCCGGCGCTACGAGCACACTCAGGTGAGCCACCGACTTCGGCCAGACCTGATAGCCGGCCGCGGCAACCACGCCGTCACCCCCGCGAAGGACGAATGCGGGCGAGGTGATGTCATCCAAGCCGGCTTCCCCTGCGTCCTCTTCACCTGCACGGGCCAGGAGTGCGGACATCTCGTCGTCGCCGCACACCGCCTCCACGACAGCGCCGACAGCGGCGCCTCCTTCCGTGGGCAGGAAGTCGGAGCGGTCGAGATAGAAGAGGGACGCAGGACCAAGTACGTCGAGGACGGGCAACACATCACGCAAGCGGTCCTCGTCGACGAGTTCCTCGTCGGACAGCGTGCTTGAAGCGGCCATCATCAGCTTGGCGACCTGCACGCTCGGCACGGTGACAATGCCGGCTCCGCCGAGGACGACGACCCCTGTCCACAACGGCGGGCACAGTCGCGAGCTGGGCGATACCACAACGTTCGCCCCGTCCGAGGAGGAGAACTCCACTGGCGTCACCGCCAGCTGTGTCCACAGCTCCCGGGCCCGGTCAAGCAAGAGATCGCTAGTCATGACCGTATCGTGTCGGGCCCCAGGCCCCTGGACGACTGATTTACAACGGGGACGGAAGCACCAGATGCCCCTCGTACCGCGACCGCTATCGTCCCGTTCCAGTCTGTCGGCCCGATCGCATTGGCGGGCGGAGTTGTGGAAAGCACGACGTGCCGCGGCGGTGGTGCAGGAGAGGTCGGCTGTGCCCATCGACATCGCCGTGAGCCTCCGCGTACGCCGAGCGGTCAGGCACCGCAGCGCGAGCAGGGTTCAAGCCCCAGCTTCTCCCGCGCCTCATCCTCTGGCGCAGCCGCCCACTTGTCGACGGTGTCCCGCTTCCCCGTCAAGGCCGGGCACTCGCCGTTGACGTGATATGCGGTGCGGTGGATGCCTTCGCGGTACATGACGATCCGCATGCCCTACAGTCCTCTCGGTCGCCGATGGAACTCAACGTACTTCAGCCTGCGGGTTCGGGTACGCACATGGGAAAGGCGTGGGCGTTGCTGTGCTCTCCCGTCGAGATTGGCCGCTCAACGCTGGAGATCCCCGGCTCTCTGTGGCACGTGGCGATCGGCAGAGGTCGTTAGTCACGTCGCGTATGTGCACGCCGTGCGCGTGGACGGGCCGTGTGATCACACGGCCCATCCTGGCGTACACCCCCGGCACGGGGCATCGTGGTTTCTCAGCCGCGGAAGCCGAGCAGGCCGTGCAAGGTGCTGCCCTTCGTGCCGGCCGGGGCCTTCGTGGACGCGACCGCCTTCGGCTCCGGCAGGGCGTCGCAGACCGCGTCCGCGCCGCTGCCGCCGCCCTTCGGGAGGGTCCCGTCGGTCAGATAGTCCGTCAGGTACTTGTCCAGGCAGTCGTTGCCGCTGAGCGTGATGCCGTGGTTGCCGCCGCCCTGTTCCACGACGAGGCGGGAGCCCTTGAGCCGGCGGCTCATCGTGACACCGCCCTCGTACGGGGTGGCCGCGTCGTCCGTCGCCTGGAAGAGGAGGGCCGGCGGGATCCTGTCGTTGGTGACCCGCAGGGGCTCCAGCGGTTCCACCGGCCAGGTGGCGCACGGGGCGTTGTACCAGGTGTTGTTCCACGACATGAACGGCGACTTGCGGTGGGCGTCCCAGGTGTCGTCGCGCCACGCGCTCCAGGCCCGGGGCCAGCCCGCGTCGCGGCACTGCACGGCCGTGTAGACGGAGTAGCCGTTGTCGCCGCTCCGGTCCACCGCGCCGAAGTCCTCGTACGCGGTGGCGAGTGCGTCCTGGTCGCCGTCGTTCACGTACGCGGCGAACGCCTCGGCCAGACGAGGCCAGTAACCGTCGTAGTAGCCACCGGGCATGAAGGTGTCCTCGAGCTCACCCGGACCGACCTTGCCCGCCGCGGGGTGCTCCTTGACCGCGTCGCGCATCCAGTACCACGCGCTCTCGACCTGGGCCGGGTCGCTGCCGAGGCCGTAGACGGCGTCGTTCTTCGCGACCCAGGCGGCGAAGGCCTTGTGGCGGGCGTCGAACGCGTGGTCCTGGCCCAGGTTGTCCTCGTACCAGACGCCGTCCGGGTCGACGACCGAGTCCAGCACCAGGCGGCGCACGCGCTCCGGGAAGAGCTTGGCGTAGACCGCGCCGAGGTAGGTGCCGTACGAGTAGCCGAAGTAGTTGATCCGCTTCGCGCCGAGAGCGCCGCGGATGACGTCGAGGTCCTTGGCGGCGCTGACGGTGTCCATGTACGGCAGCAGGTCGCCGTGTTTCTCGCCGCAGGCGGTGGCGAAGGAAGCGGCCCTGTTGCGTGCGGTCTGCTCGGCCTCGTCGGAGTCCGGCACGCTGTCGGGGCGCACCGGGGCGAAGTACTTCGGCAGGCAGTCCAGGGCGGGGGTGCTCTTCCCGACCCCGCGCGGGTCGAACCCGATCACGTCGTACTGCGCGGCGACGGCCTTGGGCAGCGAGGCCGCGACGAAGCCCGCCATGGAGAGACCGCTGCCGCCGGGACCGCCCGGGTTGACCAGGAGCGGACCTTGCGAGGTCTTCGCGGTGTGCGGGATGCGCGAGAGGGCGAGCGTGATCCGCCTGCCCGACGGGTTGTCATGGTCCAGCAGGGAGTGGACGGTCGCGCACTGCAGGGCCGGATACGCCTTCGTCCCGCAGCCCTTCCACTTGAGGGGCGCGGCCGCGCGCGGGACGGCCCCGCCCGCCCCGGTGGACGGCGTCGACGCGGTCGACGGGGCCGCGGTCACCAGGCCGGCGACCGTGGCACCCACCGCGACCAGAATTCCTGCACGTTTCGTCATACGGCCTCCCGGCACAGTGCGATGCGGCTGTGGGTGGCACAGCCCCGGCCGCATGCTTCCCGGATCCGGCCGAGGAAGGACACGTGACGCCATGAGTTGACCCGTTCGGGCAGGGAGACGGGTGAGGTCGGAGCAGGGTCAGCCGGGTGGGACCGTCCGTGAGGGCCTCCGGCGCGTCCGGGGTGCCGGGCCGGCGGGCGCCTCCCCGGTCGGCTGGTCCGATCCCGAACTCGGCGGCGAGGAGCGCGGCATTGCCCTGTTCCCGTGGTTTTCTCTGCCAGATTTTCCCAGCGCATGGCCGCCTCCTCGGTAGTGCTGCGCCGAGAATAGAATCTGTGTTCCCTTGATCGTGTGTGGCCGGACGTGGGCAGTCGCACACCGGGCTCGCCGCGCGGCACGGCCCTCCGTCGGGCGCCCTGATCGGCGTGCGCTCCGGCCAACACGTCACCCGACCCGGAGGTCCCGATATGACCAGCAAGTTCACCGAGCTCGGCATCGACTGCGCCGATCCCGGCGCCCTCGCCCGGTTCTGGTGCGCGGTCCTTGCCTACGAGGTGCGCGACACGGGTGACGGACTCGTCACCATCGGGCCGCCGGCGGCGCCCGGAGGCGAAGAGCGCCTCGGCCCGGTGCCGCCGACGCTCACCTTCGCGCGCGTGCCCGAGGGCAAGACCGTAAAGAACCGGCTCCATCTCGACGTCAGCCCGGCCGACAGGGAGCAGGGTGACGAGGTGCACCGCCTGCTCGGCCTGGGCGCCCGGCGCTCCGACGTGGGACAGGGTGACGAGAGCTGGGTCGTGCTCGCCGACCCGGAGGGGAACGAGTTCTGCGTCCTCGCGGCACGATGCCCCTGAGTGGTGGCCGCACACCGCGCCGCACCCGCTTCCAGCCGCCCGCCCGAGACCGGGCGATAACGCCCCGGGCTTCGCGAACCCGGCCTGCGCGGGCCGGACTTCGCCGGTTTCCCTACCCATGCACACCCGGTTCCGCCCGGGGCCCGATTTTGAGGGCTCGTACCCGAGGTGATTGGCTCATCAGCACCCCGAACACCCGAGTGCTGGAGGAGCAGGCATGGCGCAGGTCGAGGCCACGACAGAGCGGATCATCGCGGCGGACGCAGAGACGGTGTTCGATGCGCTCGCCGACTACAAGGAGGTCCGGGGCAAGGTGCTGACCGGGCACTTCAGCGAGTACGAGGTGCGTGAAGGCGGCGACGGCGAGGGCACGCTCGTGCGCTGGAAGCTCCAGGCCACGAGCAAGCGGGTCCGCGACTGCCTGCTCGAGGTCACCGAGCCCACCGACGGGCAGTTGGTGGAGAAGGACCGCAACTCCTCGATGGTTACCACCTGGACGGTGACCCCGGCCGGTGAGGGCAGTTCCAAGGCCGTCGTGTCGACCGTGTGGAACGGTGCCGGTGGCATCGGCGGGTTCTTCGAGCGGACGTTCGCGCCCAAGGGGCTCGGCCGGATCTACGACGAGGTGCTGCAGAACCTGGCCGCCGAGGTCGAGAAGTAGGCCTGCTCCTCCTGCTGTTGGCGCCGCGCCGGCCTCACCGGAACGAGTGGTTTTCCGGGGAGGCCGGTTGTGCGCCGTAGTGCCTCCCACCGGCGCATAAGCCCTCTGCGTGCGCCGTGAGTGCGCCCGGTCGCGTTTGCCCCGCCTTGCCGCCTGATGCGACAAATGGGCGGCGCAGCTGCGACGAGGGGAGCGTCACGTGGTGGGTGGTATCACGCTGGTCAAGGACGAGCCGGGAGGCACCGAGTGCGGACCGGCCGGCATCGCGGCGGAGTTCGCAGGGCAGGGTGCCGGGACCGACGCCCTGCCTCCCCCGCCGTCCGCCACCGACGTCACCCTGACGGCCGGTGGGATCAGTCCCCGCCGGATCCGCATGGTCTTCCTCGGGCTGATGCTCACCCTGCTGCTCGCGGCGCTCGACCAGATGATCGTCGCCACGGCACTGCCGAAGATCGTCGGCGAGCTGCACGGGCTGGACAAGATGTCCTGGGCGGTCACCGCCTATCTGCTGGCCTCCACGATCGGTCTGCCGATCTACGGGAAGCTCGGGGACCTCTTCGGGCGCAAGGGGGTCTTCCAGTTCGCGATCGTCGTCTTCGTCATCGGCTCCGCGCTTGCCGGCTGGTCCCGCACCATGGACGAACTCATCGCCTTCCGGGCGGTCCAGGGCATCGGCGGCGGCGGGCTCATGATCGGTGTCCAGGCGATCATCGCCGACATCGTCCCGCCCCGCGAACGCGGGCGCTACATGGGGCTCATCGGGGCGGTCTTCGGCCTCGCGTCCGTCGCGGGGCCTCTGCTCGGGGGCTTCTTCACCGACCACACCTCCTGGCGCTGGTGCTTCTACATCAACGTGCCTTTCGGTCTGGTCACCCTCGCCGTCATCGCCCTCGTGCTGAAGCTCCCCAAGCCGTCCGTACGCCCCCGGCTCGACGTCCTCGGTGCGCTGCTGCTCGCCGCCGGCTCGACCTGTCTGGTGCTCCTCACCAGCTGGGGAGGAACCGAGTACGCCTGGGGCTCGCGCACCGTCCTCGGGCTCGCCGCCGGGGCCGTCGGATCGGCCCTGCTGTTCGTGGCCGTCGAGCACCGCGCGGCCGAACCCGTCATCCCGCTGCGGCTGTTCCGTGACTCGGTCTTCAACGTCACGGCGCTGGTGGGCGCGGTCGTCGGGGTGGCACTCTTCGGTGCGGCCAGCTACCTGCCGACGTACCTGCAGATGGTCGAGGGCGCCAGCGCCACCGAGTCCGGTCTCCTGATGCTTCCCATGATGGGCGGCATCGTGGGCGCCTCGATCGTCTCCGGCCAGCTCATCTCCAGGACCGGCCGCTACCGGATCTTCCCCCTGCTCGGCAGCGCGGTCTCGGCCGTGGGCATGTGGCTGCTCTCCCGGCTGGAGACCGGTACGTCCGCGTTCGTGTACGGGATCTGGCAGGCGGTGCTCGGCGTCGGCATCGGCCTGGTCATGCCTGTGCTCGTGCTCGCCGTGCAGAACTCGGTACGCCCCGCGGACCTCGGCAGCGCCACCAGCGCCAACAACTACTTCCGCCAGATCGGCGGCAGCGTCGGGGCGGCCGTCTTCGGGACCCTCTTCGTGGGGAGGCTCGCCGACGCACTGGCCGTGCGGCTCCCCTCCGGGTCCGGCCTCCCCGACGCGGAGTCCATCACCCCGCAACTGGTCCACGCCATGGAACCCGCGCTGCGCGACGCGTACATCCGGGCCTACGCCGACGCGATGCCCCGCATCTTCCTGTACCTCGTGCCGGTGCTCCTGCTCGGCCTGTTCCTCGCCTTCTTCCTCAAGGAGAAACCGCTGGTGTCCCACCACACCCCCCAAGCCGCGGACCTCTCGGCGACGCACTCCGAGATCCCGGCGGCCCGCTCGGACCCCGGCCCGCCGCCCCCGGGCCAGCTGCCGGGCATCCCGGTCCGCGGGAACGTCCAGCACTCCGACGGCACCAAGGTGGGGCGCGCGGCGCTCACCCTCATCGACGTTCAGGGGCAGCAGGTCGGCCGGGGCGCGAGCGGCGACGACGGACGGTACGCGCTGGGCGCCCCGGGCGCCGGCTCGTACGTGCTCATCGCCGCGGCGGGCGGGCACCAGCCGCAGGCCGTCAGCGTCACGGTGGGCGAGCGGCCGGTGGACCTCGACCTGGTGCTCGGGGGCGCCGGACGGCTCGCCGGAGCCGTGCTCACACCGGACGGCGCACCGGTCCGCGACGCGGCGGTCACCCTCACCGACGTACGCGGCGAAGTCGTCGCGACCACCCGCACCGGGCGGGAGGGCGCCTACGTCATCAGCGAGCTGGTGGCGGGTGAGTACACCCTGGCCGCCAGCGCCCCGGCGTTCCGGCCCGCGGCGCTCCCGGTGAGCGTCCAGGCGGCCAGGGAGACCCGGCAGGACATCGAACTGGCGGGTGGCGCCGTGTTGCGCGGGATCGTGCGGGCCCCCGGCGGCCGGGCCGTCGAGGACGCGAGGGTCACACTGCTGGACGCGGCGGGCAACGTGGCCGGCACGCTCACCACAGGTGCGGACGGGGCGTTCCGCTTCGTGGACCTGTCCACGGGCGAGTACACCGTGATCGCCGCCGGATACCCGCCGGTGGCCACCGTGCTGCAACTCCCGGGGGGCGGACGTACGGAACGCGATCTGCAGCTGGGGCACGAGGACTGAACTCCGGCTCCCGCGGGGGCGGGTGTGCGGAAGGCGCGCACACCCGCCGCTGCGGACCACGCGGCCGGCCGGGCGGGGACCAAGGGCGCGGGGCGGATTCCCGTCAGCGCACCGGTGCCTCGCGGACCAGCGCCATCAGCGCCCGGGCTCCCGGGCTCATCGTCCCGGCGGGCGGCAGCACGACCACGCTCCGGTACACCGCAGGCTGCGCGCCGTCGACCTCCACGGTGACCAGGCCCCGCGCCTCGGGTTTCCGGGAGAAGTGGTGTGGCACGACGGCGATTCCCAGCCCCTGGTGCACCAGCTCCAACAGGCTGTGCACATCGCTTACCTCCAGTGCCACCGTGCGGCGCACCCCCGCCGTGGCGAAGGCCTCGTCCGCCGCCCGTCTCGGCCCCCAGTCCGGGTGGAAGTCGATGAACGACTCGCCGTCCAGGGCGCTCCAGGCGACCGCCTGTGTCCCCTTCGCGGCCAGCCGGTGCCCAGGAGCACACAGGACGATCATCGGCTCCCGCGCCAGCGGTACGAGGTCGCCCCGCCACTCCGGCGGGCTGACCGTGGCGGCGAACGCCAGGTCCAGCCTGCCGCCCGCGACCCCTTCCAGCAGGCTGGACGTGCCCTCCTGCCTGAGCCGGATCTCCATGTGCGGATGCTCCCGGCGGAACGCTGCCAGCAGCCGTGCGGGACTCACCCCGGCCACGCACTGCTCAACCCCGAGGGTGAGCGTGCCGCGCAGCAGCCCCCGTACGGCGTCGACGGCGTCCCGCGCGGCCCGTGCGCCCGCCAGCGTGCGCTCAGCCTCGACGAGGAGTGCCTGCCCGGCCTCGGTCAGCCGGACCGAGCGTGTCGTGCGGCTGAACAGGGGCGCCCTCAGCTCCTGTTCCAGAGCCCGGACGGACGCGGACAGCCCGGACTGGGAGACGGCCAGTCGCTCGGCCGCGCGGGTGAAGTGCTGTTCCTCGGCGACGGCGACGAAGTGCTCCAGCTGACGCAGTTCCATGATTGAGCAATGTAATCGATGAATCCCAGCGGAATCTCCTGTTGGACCGCTGGATCATTCTGCGCAAGGCTGGAGCACGCGCACCAGACCTGGCGCGCCGACGTCATGTCCCGTGGAGTGCCCGCATGTACCTTCCGTCCGCCGACCGCTATTCCTCCATGCCCTACCGGCGCACCGGGCGCAGCGGCCTGCTGCTGCCGGCGCTCTCGCTCGGGCTCTGGCACAACTTCGGAGGCGACCGGACGCCCGAGGGCCAGGGCGCGATCCTGCGCAGGGCCTTCGACCTGGGCATCACCCACTTCGACCTGGCGAACAACTACGGCCCCCCGCCCGGCTCGGCCGAGATCGCCATGGGCCGCGCCCTGAAGACGGACTTCGCGGGCCTGCGGGACGAGATCGTCGTCTCGACCAAGGCGGGCTACCACATGTGGGAGGGGCCGTACGGGGAGTGGGGATCCCGCAAGAACCTGCGCGCCTCGCTCGACCAGAGCCTCACCCGGCTCGGCCTCGACTACGTCGACATCTACTACTCGCACCGCTTCGACCCCGACACGCCGCTCGAGGAGACGATGGGCGCCCTCGACACCGCGGTCCGCCAGGGCAAGGCGCTGTACGCCGGCATCTCCAACTACTCGGCCGAGCAGACCTGCGAGGCCGCCCGCATCCTTGGCGAGCTCGGCACCCCTCTCCTGATCCACCAGCCGCGCTACTCCATGCTGGACCGCTGGGTCGAGGACGGACTGCTGGACGCCCTGGACGAGCTGGGGACCGGCTCCATCGCCTACTCGCCCCTGGAGCAGGGCATCCTGTCCGACCGCTACCTGCGCGGAATCCCCGAGGGTTCGCGCGCGGCGGGCACCAGCCCCTTCCTCTCGGCCGAGGCCGTCACCCCGGACCTGGTCGCCCGGCTCGGCGAGCTGAACGAGGTGGCGCGCGAGCGCGGCCAGTCCCTGGCCCAGATGGCACTGGCCTGGGTGCTGCGCGGCGGCCGGGTCACCTCCGCCGTCGTCGGCGCCAGCAGCGTCGCCCAGCTGGAGAACAGCGTCGAGGCCCTCCGCAACCCGGAGTTCGGCGACGACGAGCTCGCCCGTATCGAGCAGCTCCTCAAGAGCACCTCCCGCCCCTGATCCAGGAGCCGTCCGCCGCCGTGCACCGAGCGGAGGCGGACGGCTGTCACGGTCCGGCGCCCGCCGTCCGGACGACCGTCACCGGACTGGACCAGTGACAGATCACGAAGGCTCTGGTCCGGTGCTGCTGCGGCGCGTACCGTGATGCGGCACGAAGATCCTCTTCCCGGAGACGGGCGGAGGACCGACCGACCAGCGACAGGACCGCGCACCGTGAAGATCCTCGTCAGCGCCGACATGGAGGGCGCCACCGGAGTGACGTGGCCGGCCGACGTGCTGCCCGGCACACCGCAGTGGGAGCGGTGCCGGTCGATGTTCACCTCCGACGTGAACGCGGCGGCCCTCGGCTTCTTCGACGGCGGGGCCGACGAGGTGCTCGTCAACGAGGCCCACTGGACCATGCGCAACCTGCTCCTGGAACGGCTCGACGAGCGCGTCCAGATGATCACCGGCAGACACAAGTCCCTCTCGATGGTCGAGGGCATCCAGCACGGGGACGTCGACGCGGTCGCCTTCGTCGGCTACCACACGGGCGCCGGCACGGAGGGCGTGCTCGCCCACACCTACCTCGCCAACTCCATCACCGGGGTCTGGCTGGACGGCGTTCGCGCGAGCGAGGGACTGCTCAACGCGCACGTGGCCGCCGAGTACGGTGTCCCGGTCATCCTCGTCACCGGCGACGACCTGACCTGCGAGGACGCGGACACCTACGCCCCGGAGGCCCGCAAGGTCGCCGTGAAAGACTATGTCTCGCGGTATGCGGCGGTGTGCCGCACACCGGCCCGTACCGCCGCCGACATCCGGGCGGCGGCTGCGGGTGCGACCTCGCTCGCGGTGCGCCACGCACCCGTGACCGGCGGTCCCCGCACGGTGGAGCTGGAGTTCGACGCCGAGCACCTGGCGGCGGCCGCGACCGTGGTCCCCGGCGTGGCGCCGAGCGGCGAGCGGCGCGTCGCCTATACCAGCGGGACGATGTACGAAGGAATTCGCACGTTCAAGGCGGTGACGACGATCGTGTCGGCCGCCGTGGAGGAACAGTATGGCTGAGACGGGCACCCCGGACGGACCGGTCGACGAGCAGGCGCTCGACGAATCGGTGAGGTTCACCTCCGAGCTGATCCGGATCGACACCACCAACCGCGGGGACGGCACCTGCCGGGAGCGCCCGGCCGCCGAGTACGTCGCCGAACGGCTGGCCGACGCGGGGCTGGAGCCCGCTCTCCTGGAGCGCACACCGGGCCGGACGAACGTGGTCGCCCGGATCGAGGGTACCGACCCGTCGGCCGACGCCCTGCTCGTGCACGGACACCTCGACGTGGTGCCCGCCGAGGCCGCCGACTGGTCGGTCCACCCCTTCTCCGGCGAGGTGCGCGACGGTGTCGTGTGGGGACGCGGCGCCGTCGACATGAAGAACATGGACGCGATGGTCCTCTCCGTCGTCCGGGCCTGGGCCCGCGCCGGTGTCCGCCCGCGCCGTGACATCGTCATCGCCTACACGGCCGACGAGGAGGCCAGCGCGAACGACGGGGCCGGGTTCCTCGCGGACCGGCACGCCGAGCTCTTCGAAGGCTGCACCGAGGGCATCAGCGAGTCCGGCGCCTTCACCTTCCACGCGGGTCCGGGCCTGGCGCTCTACCCGGTCGCGGCGGGCGAGCGCGGGACGGGCTGGCTGAAGCTGACCGCCGAGGGCAAGGCCGGCCACGGTTCGAAGGTCAACAGGTCCAACGCCGTCAGCGCCCTCGCGGCCGCCGTCGCCCGCATCGGCGAGCACGAGTGGCCGGTGCGGCTCACCCCGACCGTACGCGCGGCACTCGTCGAGATCGCCGCGCTGCACCACATCCGTGTCGACCCCGACGCGCCCGGCTTCGACGTGGACGAACTCCTGGGCAAGCTCGGCCCGGCCGCCGCTCTGATCGAGCCGACCATACGCAACAGCAGCAACCCGACGATGCTGGACGCCGGTTACAAGGTCAACGTGATCCCCGGACATGCCACCGCCCACATCGACGGGCGCATGGTGCCCGGCGGCGAGGACGAGTTCCGCGAGACCCTCGACCGGCTGACCGGACCGGGTGTGACGTGGGAGTTCGCCCACGAGGAGGTCGCCCTCCAGGCGCCGGTCGACTCACCTACGTACGCCAAGATGCGGGCCGCGCTCGAACTGTTCGACCCGGGCGCCCATGTCGTCCCGTTCTGCATGTCGGGCGGTACGGACGCCAAGCAGTTCTCCCGGCTCGGCATCACCGGCTACGGCTTCTCACCGCTGAAGCTGCCCGTCGGCTTCGACTACCAGGCGCTGTTCCACGGAGTCGACGAGCGGGTCCCCGTCGAAGCCCTGCACTTCGGCGTCCGGGTCCTGGACCACTTCCTGCGCAACGCCTGACCGACTACGGGGGGAAATCCACATGGTGACCACAGCGGCGTACGGCACGTGGCCGTCACCGATCGACGCGGCACTCGCCGCCTCGCACGACGGCAAGCCCGAGTTCGTCGGCACCGTCGGCGACGAGGTCTGGTGGACGGAACCGCGCCCGGCCGAGGGCGGCCGCCGGGCGCTCGTGCGCCGCCGGGCCGACGGCGGCACCGAGTCCGTGCTCCCAGCACCGTGGAACCCGCGCAGCCGCGTGATCGAGTACGGCGGCACCCCGTGGGCCGGTACGGCACGCGACGAGGGCGGACCGCTGGTCGTCTTCGTCCACCACGCCGACCAGCGGCTGTACGCCTATGAGCCGGACGGCCACGGTGGGCCGAGGCCGCTCACGCCGGTGTCGGACACTGGCGAGGGGCTGCGCTGGGTGGACCCCGAGGTGCACCTCGACCGCGGTGAGGTGTGGTGCGTGCTGGAGGAGTTCACCGGCGAAAAGCCCACCGACGTACGCCGGGTGATCGCCGCGGTGCCGCTCGACGGATCGGCGGCGGACGACCGTGCCGCGGTGCGTGAACTCAGTGACGGCCGGCACAGGTTCGTCACCGGGCCCAGGCTGTCGCACGACGGCCGGCGCGTCGCCTGGATCGCCTGGGACCATCCGGAGATGCCGTGGGACGGCACCGTCGTGATGTGCGCCGAGGTCACACCGGAGGGTGCCTTCACCGGGGTGCGCCCCCTCGTCGGGGACACGGACGAGTCGGTCGTCCAGGTGGAGTGGGACCGGGACGGCTCGCTGGTCTTCGTCTCGGACCTCGGGGGCTGGTGGGAGCTCCAGCGCATCAGGCCGGACGCCGCGGCTGGCGGCGTCGTGCCCAGCACCCGGCTCTGCGCCGTGCACGACGAGGAGTTCGGCGGTCCGTTGTGGAGGATCGGCCTGCGCTGGTTCCGGCTGCTGGACAACGGCCTGATCGCCGTCATCCACGGCCGGGGCACCACCGCGCTAGGGGTCCTCGATCCCGAGACCCGCGAACTGGTCGACGCCGTGGGCCCCTGGACCGCGTGGGCCGAGACGCTCGCCGTGCAGGACACCCGGGTCATCGGCATCGCGGCGAGCCCTCACACGTCGTACGAGGTGGTCGAGCTGGACACCGCCACCGGCCACACCCGGACCATCGGTTCGGCGCATCAGGACGCGGTCGACCCCGCCTACTGCCCCGAGCCCGTGATCCGCACCTTCACGGGGCCGGGCGGCCGGGAGATCCACGCCCACGTGTACCCCCCGCGCCACCCCGAGCGCACGGGTCCCGAGGGCGAGCCGCCGCCTTACGTGATCTGGGCGCACGGTGGCCCCACCGGCCGTTCCCCGCTCGTGCTCGACCTGGAGATCGCCTACTTCACCTCCCGGGGCTTCGGAGTCGCCGAGGTCAACTACGGGGGATCGACCGGATACGGACGCGCCTACCGTGAACGGCTCCGCGAGCAGTGGGGTGTGGTGGACGTCGAGGACTGCGCCGCCGTCGCCCTGGGACTGGCCGAGGAGGGCTCGGCGCACCGTGACCGGCTCGCCATCCGGGGCGGCAGCGCGGGGGGATGGACGGCCGCCGCGTCCCTCACGCAGACGGACGTGTACGCCTGCGGGGCCATCAGCTACCCGATCCTCGACCTGGAGGGCTGGGCGACCGGCGAGACGCACGACTTCGAGTCGCGGTACCTCGAATCGCTCGTGGGCCCGTACGCCGAGGTGCCGGAGCGCTACCGCGAGCGTTCGCCCGTCAACCGGGTCGACGGTCTCACCGCCCCGTTCGTCCTGCTCCAGGGGCTCGACGACCCGATCTGCCCGCCCGCCCAGTGCGACCGCTTCCTCGCGGCGGTCGAAGGCCGCGGGGTTCCCCACGCCTACCTCGCCTTCGAGGGCGAGAGCCACGGCTTCCGGCGTGCCGACACCGTGAGGCGCGCACTGGAGGCGGAACTCTCCCTCTACGCACAGACGTTCGGCATCGACCTCCCCGACGTGCCGCTGCTGGAGCTGAAACCGTGACCCTGGAACCGCTCGCCCGTGCGGCGCGGCTGAGGCCCGGAGCCCGGGTCGCCGTCGTCGCCCCCAGCGGGCCCGTGCCGGCCGACCGGCTCGAGCGCGGCCTCGATCTGCTGCGCGGCTGGGACCTCGACCCCGTGGTGGCCCCCCACGTACTCGACACGCACCCCGAGCTCGGCCACCTCGCGGGCACGGACGAGCACCGTGCCCGCGACCTCCAGGAGGCATGGTGCGACCCGTCCGTCGACGCCGTGCTCTGCGCCCGCGGAGGGTACGGCGCCCACCGCATGGTCGATCTCCTGGACTGGCCGGCGATCCGGGCCGCCGGGCCCAAGGCCTTCGTCGGTTACAGCGACATCACCGTCCTGCACGAGGCGTTCGCCGTGCGTGCCGGGTTCTCGACCCTGCACGGACCTATGGTCGCCACCGAGGTGTTCCTGAAGGACGAGGCCACCCGGGAGAGCTTGCGGTCCACGCTCTTCGAGCCCGAATCGGTGCGCACCCTGGGTCTTCACGGGGCGGCCGCACTGGTCCCCGGCCATGCCCGGGGCGTCACCTACGGCGGCTGCGTGAGCCTGCTCGCCGCCGACGCGCGTACCCCCGGAGCCCGGACGTCCGCCCGCGGCGGCCTGCTCATGATCGAGGACATCACCGAGGACGCGTACCGCATCGACGGCATCCTGACGCGGCTGCTGCGCATGGGGGCACTGGACGGGATATCGGGCGTGGCCTGCGGATCGTGGGAGGACTGCGGGCCGTACGAACAGGTGCGGGCGGTACTCGCCGACCGGCTCGGCGGGCTCGGCGTGCCGGTGGTCGAGGAGCTGGGCTTCGGCCACAGCCCCACCGCGCTGACCGTCCCGTTCGGTGTGCCGGCCGTGCTCGACGCGCCTGCCGACGGCGGCCGTTGCACGCTCACCGTGCAGGTCCCCGCACTGGTCTGACGCGACGTCGCCCTACGTCGGCGCCGCGCCGTCGGTGGGGACCCGGCCCCGGTCCCGCCCGGCGGAAGCGAAATCATCCTGTGAAACCCCGTCCCAGTGCGTTGACATCGGTATGAGCCGTGTCACAGCATGGGCCGGGCCCGGTACTTACCGGTCGGTAAGGTGTCCTCGGTGTGGAGGTCCATGTGTCGCGTGCCGTGTCCAGATTCCGCCGTCCACTCACCTTGCTCGCCGGGGCGGCGCTGCTCGCCCCACTGGCCCTGACCGCTGCCCCCGTGGCATCGGCGGCGGACCGGTACACGGTCACCCCGCTGGAGTTCACGGTCCGGGCGGGCGGCCGCACCTGCACCGTGGACGCCGACCTCTACCGCCCCGCAGGGGTCGACGCGGAGCACCCGGCGCCGGCGGTCCTCGCCACCAACGGATTCGGCGGCAGCAAGTCCGACGGCTCGACCGACGTCATCGGCAGGGCCTTCGCCGAACGCGGCTACGTCGGCCTCGTCTACTCCGGCCTGGGCTTCGGCAGGTCCGGCTGCCTCATCACGCTGGACGACCCCGCGATCGACGGCAGAGCGGCCTCCGGCCTCGTCGACTTCCTCGCCGGGACCCGGGCCGCCGACGACGGGACCAGGGCCGACTACGTCACCACGGACGCGCCGGGCGACCCCGTGGTAGGCATGATCGGCGGCTCGTACGGCGGAGCGGTCCAGCTGGCCACCGCATCCGCCGACGACCGCGTGGACGCGCTCGTCCCGCTGATCACCTGGAACGACCTGGCCCACTCACTCGCACCCAACGCGGCCGGGGCGACCAGGGGCGTCTCGTCCGACACCCCCGGTGTGTTCAAGTGGCAGTGGACCAACGGCTTCTACCTCATGGGCGAAGGGCAGCCGCTGCTGGTGCCCAGCCTCGACCCGTCCCGGTTCGGCAGTCCCGCCTGCCTGCACTTCGCCGCGCGGGCGTGCGACACCATCCGCCTCCTGAACTCCGGCCGCTACCCGGCCGCCGCGACCCGGGAGATGCTGACGTACGCGCGGAGCGTCTCACCGGTCTCCTACCTGTCAGGCGTCACGGCGCCGACCCTGCTCGTGCAGGGCCAGGCCGACAGCCTGTTCAACCTCAACGAGGCCACCGCCACCTACCGCGCCCTGAAGGAGCGGGGCACGACGACGAAGATGATCTGGCAGGCCTGGGGCCACAGCGGCGGAGCGGTGCCCGGCGAACTCGACCTCGCCACCGGCAACCTGGAGACCAGCTACGTCGGACAGCGGATCCTGGCCTGGTTCGACCGCTACCTCCGGCACGACGGCTCCACCGCGACGGGACCCGAGTTCGCCTACTACCGGGACTGGGCGGACGGCTACGGCACCGCGGCGGCCGTGCCCGGCACATCCCGCACGATGTACCTCTCCGGCGACGGCGCCCTGGTGGACAGCCGCGCGAAGGTCGTCCGGGGGAGCCGCAAGTACACCAACTGGCTCCTGCCGAGCAGCCACTCCGAAAGCTCCCTGGCCGGGCTGATCGGCCTGTCCGACCGGGCACCGTACGACATCAAGGGCACCTACCTCGACTGGACCGGCTCGCCACTGACAGCCCCGCTCGATGTGGTCGGCGCTCCGAGGGCCACGCTGAAGGTCGTTTCGCCCACGGCGGAGCGGGCCCAGGGAAGCGGTGACGCCGCTGACAGGCTCGTGCTGTTCGCGAAGGTCTACGACGTGGCGCCGGACGGGACCCAGAAGCTCGTGAACCGCCTGGTCGCGCCGGTACGCGTCCCGGACGTCACCCGCCCCTTCACGGTGGAGCTGCCCGGGATCGTGCACCGGTACGGGACCGGGCACCGGCTGCGGTTCGTGATCGCCGCGAGCGACGACGCCTACTTCGGCAACCGCGGCATCAAGCCCGTCACCGTCGTCAGCGCTCCCCAGGACACCGGGGTCCTGGAGCTCCCCGTCGTCGGCTGACGCTCACCCGTACGGCCCGCTCCGCCGCTCACCGGACCCGGGAGGCATGCATCCTGGGGTCCGGGGACCACCGCTCCCGGCCCCTGGACCCAGGACCCAGCGAAAGGGCCGCACATGAGCCCCAAGGACGTATCCGGCGGCACCGGGGCGTTCACGCCCGCCCGTGTCGCCGTCACCGTGCTCGCGGTGCTGGCCCTCGTCTTCATCTGTGTGAACACGGACGAGGTCACCATCCGCGTGATCATCCCGGAGGTCACGATGCCGCTCTGGGCGGCGCTGCTCGGGGTCTTCGTCGCGGGGCTGCTCTGCGGGGCCTACTACTTCCGCAGGAGGGCCCGCCGGTAGACCCGGCCCCCGGACCTGAGCCCCCGGCCGGCACGCCCGTCACGCACTTCCACGGCGCACACTTGAAGGGGAGCCCCCGGGGTACTCGCCGGTGTGAACGGGGAGCGGGCGGCGAAAAGGGAGCGGACGTGCGGACTGTCGGTGTCGAGGAAGAGCTCCTGCTCGTGGATGCGGAGAGCGGTGAGCCGCAGGCGCTGTCGACGGCGGTGCTGGCCCTCGCCGAACGGCGGGCCGAGGGGGAGTCCGCCTTCGAGTCCGAGCTCCACGACCATCAACTGGAATTCGCCACCCGGCCGTGCGCCACGATGGCGGACGTGGCGGACGAGATACGCCGCTCGCGTGCCGAGGCGGCGCGCAGCGCGGCGGACGCGGGGGCCGCCGTGGCGGCGATGGCGACCTCGCCGCTCCCGGTGAGCCCCTCCATCGGGGAGGACGAGCGCTACCGCTGGCTGGCGGATCGGTTCGGCCTGACGGCACAGGAACAGCTGACGTGCGGCTGCCATGTACACGTGTCGGTGGAATCCGACGAGGAAGGCGTCGCCGTACTGGACCGGATGCGCCCCTGGCTCCCGGTCCTGCTCGCCCTCAGCGCGAACTCCCCGTTCTGGCAGGCGAAGGACACCTCCTACGGCAGCTACCGGAGCAGGGTGTGGGGGCGATGGCCGTCCGCCGGGCCGGTGGAGGTGTTCGGCTCCGCCGACGCCTATCACGAGAGGGTTCGCGCGCTGATCGACACCGGGGTGCTGCGCGACGAGGGGATGATCTACTTCGACGCCCGGCTCTCGCACCGCTATCCCACGGTGGAGATCCGGGTCGCGGACGTGTGCCTGGACCCGGCCGACACCGTGCTGCTGGCCACGCTCGCGCGCGGTCTCGTCGAGACGGCCGCACGCGACTGGCGGACGGGCAGGGAGCCGGACCCCGTCGCCGTGAGCGTGCTCCGCATGGCCGCCTGGCAGGCAGGCCGCTCGGGCATGGACGGGCCACTGCTCAGCCCCCTCACGATGCGCCCCGCTCCGGCGGCCGAGGTGGCGCGCGCCCTGCTCGCCCATGTGAGCGACGCGCTGGAGGACAGCGGCGACCTCGGGCAGGCGGAGAAGGCCCTGCGGGCAGTGGAGGCGCGAGGGACCGGGGCGCGGATCCAGCGGGACCTGCTGGCGGACTCGGGCAGCCTGCGTACCGCGGTGACGGAGTGCGCGGCCAGGACGCGGGGCTGACCCGTAGCCCGGGTTCCGGGTCACCCGGGCGCTCGGCGGCCCTTCGCCCGTGCGTCCACCACGTCGCCCAGCCGCGCCAGCATCGCCCGGTGCCGGATCTGGAGTGCGGCGTCGACGACGACGTTGTGCAGGATGCCGCCGAGGCCCTGCAGGGGGTGCTCGTTCAGTATCACGAGCGTCTCGTCGCCCCAGGGCCGGATGTCGAACGCGATCCGGGCCGTGCCCAGGGGGCCGCTGTACGCCTCCAGTTCGAGCGCACCCGGGCGCTCCAGGCGGCGCACGGTCGTGCGGCCCCGGAAGTCCTTCGGGCCGAGCCGCAGGGTGTACTCGATGGACGAGCCGACTTCGGGCCACCGCCCTTCCAGCGGGCGGGAGTCGTGTGTGCCCACCACCCACGCGCAGTACAGGCCGGGTTGCTCCAGGACCGCCCAGAGGGCGGAGGGCGGATGGTGGATCAGATGATGGCGAACGGCCATGGACGCCTCCGCGCTCGGACATCGGGACGGATGGGGACGACGGGCGAAGTCTCCAGCGATGCTACGCCGCCTGTTCGCGGTCCACATCTCGTGAGCGCGCGGGGCCGACGAGGGGGCGGGGCGGCCGTCGTCAGGCGGGTACGTTCCGGTCGACGTACTCGAAGACCGAGCCGTCCGGATGCAGAGCGATCAGATTGCGTCCGGCCGGAGTGGGCACCGGTCCGGCGATGACCCTCGCGCCCACCCGGTTCAGTGCCGCGTGTGCCTCGTCGACGTCCTTGACCGCGATCGTCGCCGAGACCTTGCGCAGCACCTCCAGTTCGGACTCCGGACCGCTCATCAGCAGGAAGCAGCCGATCGCGGCCACCGAGACCCCGCCGCGCTCGAAGCGCAGGGCCGGAGTGCCGGTCAGGCCTTCGTAGAAGACCACCGAGGCCTCCAGGTCGTCGACGCAGATACGCAGCGTGGTTCCCAGGATCTCCATGCCCACAAGGGTAGTTGCCGGCCCCGCGGCATGAGACCGGTTCGGCGGGTGGTCCGCGTTCCCGCAGGAACCGGTCCGTGGGACCCGAGCCGGGGGACCCGCCCTGTGGGACCCGGCCCGTGCGTGTCCGCGCCCGGGATCACACCCGGCAGAGAGAATCTCGCCGTGCGGCACCATGAACCATCCGTCCGGCTCCTCACCCCAGGCACGCCAGGCCCGGGCGACGGCGGCCAGCTGCTCCGGCTCGCGTGCCCGCCGTCCACCGCCAGCTCCCCGTAGCGCGACGCCGTCGTACGGTCGGCCCACAGACCGCTCCACCAGGCGCGGTTCCCGGGGGTGGCGAAGCACCAGGCGGCGGCCGTCGGAGTGATGTCGGTGAAGCCGGCCCGGCGGGCCCAGGAGAGCAGCCGTCGTCCCGCGTCGGGCGGCGCATTTCCTCGGGCATGGCACTACGTCCTCTCTCGGGCGGCGTTCGCGGGCGACGGGGACGACCGTACGTCGCGGTGTCGCATCCTGAGGTATGCGTCTCACGATGCGATCCGACGTCAGATCGGCATGGGGCAGTACACGGTGAGCGCCTCGGGCAGCTTGTCGATCATCAACTCCGCACCGGAGTGGGCCACTTCGCCGTCGAAGGCGTACGGAGTTCCCGGTGCGAGGCCCGAGATCCGCACCCGGCGACGGCGTACGGCCGCGTGGACGGGCGAACGGGACAGGGGTCCGGCGAACGCCGCCGCGAGCAGTCGGAGCCCGGGGGTCCAGCCGCCGTGCACGACGCGTACGTCGAGCAGGCCGTCCGCCAGGTTGTGCCGGCGGCCGGGGTTGGGGCCCACCCTCTGGAACAGCCCGTTGCCGACGAAGAGCAGCCATAGCGGCCGCCGCTTCCCGTGGAATTCGGCGGTCAGCGGGCGTGAGCCGCGCAGCACCTCGAAGGCCGCCAGAACGCCCGCCGGCCAGCCGCCGATCCGGGGCGACCAGCGCTCCCGGGTCCGGACGAGCTCGGGATAGACGCCCAGGCTGAAGGCGTTGAGGAAGTACCCGGGGGCCCCGCCCGGCCCCTGCGGGCCCGGCCTGAAGCGGCCCAGGTCGACCCGGACCGCGTCACCGGCGGTGAGCGCCGTGACGGTGTCCTGCACCGTCTCGATGCCGAGGTCGTAGGCGAAGTGGTTGAGGGTGCCGCCGGGGAACACGGCGAGAGGCACGCCGTGGGTCGCGGCGACGGCCGCCGCCATGTTGACCGTGCCGTCGCCTCCGCACACCCCCAGGGCCTTGCCCTGCTCCGCGGCCTTCTCCAGGCACCCCGACAGGTCGGCCGGTGCGCACTCCACCGTCGCCGCGAGCGGGAGGGCGTCGCGGATCACGGCCGCCGCGGCGGTCGCCGAGCCGGACTCGCGGTTCACCACGACCACCAGGTCCTGTCCGGCGGGCAGGGCAGGGGCCTCGGCCGGCGGTCTGCCGGGCGCGGGCAGCTGCCCACGGGTCGGTACGACCCCCCGCAGCGCGAACGCGGCCCCTACGCCCAGCGCCGCGCCTGCCACCACATCGCTCGGATAGTGGACCCCCGTGTAGACGCGGGAGGCGGCCACGGCGGCCGCCACCGGTGCGACGACGGCGCCCCAGCCCTTCGACTCGAGCGCCACCCCCGTGGCGAAGGCCGCGGCGGACGCCGCATGCCCCGACGGGAAGGACGTGGTGTACGGCTGCCGCTTCAGCTGCCGGATGACCGGAACCAGATCCACTATCGGGCGTTCCCTGCGGACCGCCCCCTTGCCCACGGTGTTGATGGCGGCGGAGGCGAGGGCCAGCGAGGCGACCCCGCGCAGCGCCGCCCTGCGGGACCGGGCGCTGCCGCCCAGTGCCGCCATGCCCGCGGCGGCCCCGAACCACAGCAGGCCGTGGTTGGCACTGCGGCTCAGGCGCGGCAGCACAGGCTCGGCGCCCGGCCAGTGCCGGTCGGCCACGCGCTGGAAAGCGGCGAGGTCGCGCTGGTGGAACCAGGCCCGCCAGCCGCCGGAGGAGGGGAAGCTGCTCGATGTCGACATGGGACAGCGAATACCCTGCGACCGGGCCGTGAACCAGGAGGCACGCACACGGCCGCCCGTCGGATACGGCCGAATCATGACTGATGTGCCGTTCTGTGCCTGCTGCGCCCGCTCCGTCTCGGGGAAAGCGTTGCCCGGACAAGTTCTGTGCGGTTAGCCTGCGTTCGTGATTCCGGTCATTGACCGGAGTGTCGAACAAGATAGGCGGGCGATCATGGGGCGACTCGTCCCTGCGGTAACCAGGGCTCTGGATGTTCTCGAGCTCTTCCTCCAGGGTGAGGGAACTCTCTCCGCACCCGAGGTCACCCGCAAGCTCCAGCTGCCGCGGACCACGGTCCACGAACTGCTCACCACGCTGGCGGCGCGTTCCTACCTGGTGGCGGTCCCCGAACAGCCGGGCCGCTACCGGCTGGGCGTGCGCACCTACCAGCTCGGCAGCCGGTACGCCGAGAAGCTCGACCTCGCGGCCGAGGGGCAGCAGGTGGCCCGCGAGGTCGCCGAGACCTGCGGTGAGACGGTCCACGTGGCGATCCTGGAGGGCGCCGAGGTCATCTACATCGCGAAGGTGGACTCCACCCACGCCGTCCGCATGGTCTCGGCCGCCGGCCGCAAGCTGCCCGCTCACTGCACCTCCGTGGGCAAGCTGCTGCTCGCCGCGCTGCCGGAGGCCGAGCTCGACGCACGTCTCGACGGACGCGAGCTCGTCGCCATGACCGACAACAGCCTCACCGACGCCGCCGAGCTGCGGGTGGCGCTCGCGGCGGTGCGCGAGCGGGGCATCGCGGTCGAGCACCGTGAGTCGAATCCGGACGTGAGCTGCGTGGCGGCGCCGGTGCGGGACCGCTCCGGACATGTCGTCGCCGCGCTCTCCATCTCCGTGCCGATGATCCGCTGGAGCGAGGAGCGCGAGGCGGAACTCGCGCAGCTCGCGGCGGGCGGCGCCGACGCGCTGTCCGGCCGGCTGGGGCACCACGGGGGGCAGGCGTGACACCCCGTCCGGAGGTCGCCGTGCGGGAGTGCGCCGAGCTCGGTGAAGGGCCGACCTGGGACGCCGCTGCCGAGCGGCTGATCTGGGTAGACATACTCTCGGCCCGGATACACACCTACCACCCCTCGACCGGCCGCCGCACGGTCATGGCCACCGGACAGCACGTGGGTGCGGCGAAACCGCGGGCCGGCGGCGGTCTCGTCGCCGTCCTGCGCGACGGCATCGGCCTGTACGACGCCGGGGGCGCCTTCTCGTGGCTGGTCCACGCTCCCGTCCCCGGGCGGCGCGGCAACGACGCCGCCGTGGCGGCGGACGGTGCGCTCTGGGCGGGCAGCATGCGCTACGACGAGGCGGAGGGCGGCGGCAACCTGGCGCGCATAGCGCCCGACGGATCGGTGACGGGCGTACTGGACGCCGTGACGGTCAGTAACGGAACCGGATGGAGTCCGGACGGCCGGCTCATGTACTACATCGACACTCCGACGCGGCGCATCGACGTCTTCGACGTGGACGGTGAGCGCGTCACCGGCCGGCGCCCGTTCGCCGTCGTCGAACCCGGATCGGGGTGGCCCGACGGACTGACCGTGGACGCCGAGGGCTGCGTGTGGGTGGCCCTCTGGGACGGCGCCGCCGTCCGCCGCTACCTGCCCGACGGCAGGCTGGACCGGGTCGTGGAACTGCCGGTCCGGCGGCCCACGGCCTGCGCGTTCGGCGGACCAGGTCTGAGTGACCTGTACGTATCCACGGCCCGCACGGGCCTGGACGCGCCCCACCCGCTGTCGGGCTCCCTGCTCGTGCTCCCGGACGCGGGGCAGGGGCAGCCGGGGACGCCGTTCGCCGGGTGAGCGAGGCGCGAGGGGATGGTGGGGCGCCCGGTTCGCAGGGGGTGCGTATCGCTGTCGCCGCCCGGACCCTGTGCGCGGGCGCGCCCCGGAGAACCTCCGTATAAAGGGCCCTGAGGGCGATGCAGGCGGAGGAGGCCCCGGGATGGCACGGAGCGAGCGGAAGCAGCCCCACCCCATCGGGGGAGACCGGGGCCCGGTCAGATACGGGCCGCCCGCACCCGACCCCGGCCTCCCCGTCCTGCCCGAGCTCGCCGGGGTCCTCGCCGCGTCAGCCGCCCGCACCCTGCCCGAGCCGCCTGGAGGCGGAGCGATCCTGCGTGAGGCCGCGCGCGGCTACTGGGGTCGCCGCGGCCTGCACGGCGACCCCGAGGCCGTGGTGGCCGCGCCGGGCCCACAGCCCCTCCTGCTCGCCCTGATCGCCGCCCACGGCGGCGACGTCCTCATGCCCCGGCCCTGCCCCGCCGGCTGGATGCCACAGGCGCGGCTGCTGGGCCGCCCCGCCTACCACGTGCCCACCCCGGCCGAATGCGGCGGCATCCCCGACCCCTACGCGCTTCTGGAGACCGTGCGGAGGGTACGGGCCGAGGGAGGCAGGCCACGGCTCCTCCTGATCTCCGTGGCCGACGACCCGACCGCCACCCTCGCCCCGCCCGAACTGATCCGCGAGGTCTGCGAGGCGGCCGTCGCCGAGGGGCTGCACGTCGTGAGTGACGAGACCTGGCGCGACACCCTGCACCGGCCCCGCGACACGGTCCTGCTCAGCCCTGCCGAGATGTGCCCCGACGACGTGACCGTCGTCTGCGACCTGGCGGGAGCCCTGACCCCGTCCGCCTGGCCGGTGGCCGTCGCACGCTTCCCCTTCACCGCCCGTGCGGCCGCACGCCGCGCCCGGGTCCTCGACATCCTCACCGCGCTCGGCGCCCTCGTCGCGGAACCGGTCGCCAGGGCCGCCGCGCACGCACTGGGTGAGCCCGAGGCCGTCCGGGACAGGACCCGTCAGGCGGCGGCCCTCCAGGCGCACGTCGCCTCCGCCGCGCACCGCGCGGTCCTCGGCGCGGGCGCACTGGCCAGACCCCCTCAGGCGGGGCGCCACCTCTACGCCGACCTCGGCCCGCTGCGCGGCCGGCTGGCGGCCAGGGGCGTCACGGACTCCATGGAACTGGAGGAGTACCTGACCCGACGCCTCGGTGATCCCGCCCCCGGTGGTCACCGCTTCGGCGACGAACTGGGCGCCCTGCGGGTGCGGCTGAGCACCGGCCCGCTGCTCGGCGCAACCCCGGAGCAGCAGACGGAGTCCCTCACTGCGGTGGAGCCCTTGAAATTGCCCCATGTCGCCCAAGCGCTGAGCATTTTCGAAGCAGCCCTCGATGAACTCCGATGACAGGAGCCTCTCGATGACGGAACAGACCGAGCGCCCGACCGCCGGAGCCGGCCACGCGCCCACGGGCCGCCCCGGCACCGCTCCGCGCCGCCTCGGCGAGCTCCGCACGTGGCCCCGCACCTTCGCCGACCGGCTCACGGCGCCGCTCCCGGGTGTCAGGGGCATGACCCGCCTGGCCAGGGAGCGCGCCCTGCGCCCCAACGCCGAGGGGCTCCGTGGCATCCACCGGCTGCCGTACGCCCCGCGTCCGCTGCCCGTCGCGGGACCGGACACCACGGCCGTGACGTGGGCCGGGCACGCGAGCTGGATCGTCCGCATCGGCGGGCTCACGGTCCTCACCGACCCGGTGTGGTCGCGGCGCATCCTCGGTACCCCGGCCAGGATCACCCCGGTCGGCATCCGCTGGGAGGAACTGCCGCCCGTCGACGCGGTCCTGATCAGCCACAACCACTACGACCACCTCGACGCCCCCACGCTCCGCCGGCTCCCGAGGGACACCCCGCTCCTCGTCCCGGCCGGGCTCGGCCGCTGGTGCCGGCGACGCCGCTTCACCTGCGTCACCGAGCTCGACTGGTGGGAATCGGTGGAACTGGGCGGGGTCACCTTCGACTTCGTGCCCTCCCACCACTGGTCCAAGCGGACCCTCCTGGACACCTGCCGGTCCCTGTGGGGCGGCTGGGTGCTCGGCGACCCGAGCGGGCGACGGCTCTACTTCGCGGGGGACACGGGCTACGGCCACTGGTTCAAGGAGATCGGCCGCCGCTACCCGGACTTGGACCTCGCGATGCTCCCGATCGGGGCGTACGAGCCCCGCTGGTGGCTCTCGGACGTCCACACCGATCCCGAGGAGGCCGTGCAGGCGTACGAGGACCTCGGAGCGCGCGCGATGGCACCCATGCACTGGGCGACGTTCCTCCTGTCGGCGGAACCCGTCCTGGAACCGCTGACCCGGCTGCGTACCGCCTGGCAGCGGGCCGGGTACCCGCGCGCCGACCTCTGGGACCTGCCGGTCGGCGGTTCGCGTGTCCTGGGCGCCTGATCCCGCCCGGACCGGCTCCGGGGGCTCAGAGCCTGTCGGGTGACCTCTGATCGGGCGGCCACGCCCCGGCACGCACGCTTCCCGCGTTGCCGAAATGCCCTAGTAGCTCCGCTACGAGGACACTCCGGCGCCTTGGAATCGCACGCACCGGACCGCGCCCACTTTCCGATCGAAGGCCACCCGACAGGCTCTCAGCCCGCCATCCGGGTCCGCAGCCGTCGCCAGAGCGCCGGCGACCCGCTGATCAGCAGTGTCAGCACGACCGCGGCAAGCACGCCCTGCCACGGCTCGCGGAAGAGCGAACCGCCCAGGATCCCGATCAGCTGATACGTCGCAGCCCATGCCAGGCACGCCGGCACGTCCCCCCGGGCGAACTGCTTCAGCGGCATCCTCCCCAGCAGACAGGCGAGCATCACCGGAATGCGGCCGGCCGGTATCAGCCGGGACAGCACCAGGACCGCCGTGCCGTGCTCCTCCAGCTTCTGCTGAGCCTGCTCGAGCCGCTCCGGAGCGGCCCGCCGGGTTATCGCCTCCAGCCACTTCGACCCGTTCTTCGACCGGACCCCCCGCTGCCCCAGCCAGTACAGGCAGATGTCGCCGAGGAACGCCGCACCCGCGGCCACCGCGAAGACGACCAGCAGGGTGAGCGGTGACATCCGGTGGAGCGCCACTACGGCGGCAGAACTCACCAGGGCCCCCGTCGGCACCACAGGCACCAGCGAGCCCAGAGCCACGAGGACGAACAGCGACGGATAGGCAACGGCCTGCTGCGTCGACCCCGTCGGCAGCTGCCGCAGCACTTCCTCCATCACCTACGGACCTCCGGCCTCACGTGCTCGCCGTGCCCCAGCCGGTGCACCGCCACCTCCGGGGCCAGCCGGCCCGCCTGCCGCACGAACTCGTCACCCGGCGCGTGGAACTCGTGCGGCCGGACACCGTCCATCCCGATCGGCCAGTACGTCCCGTAGTGCACCGGGACCGCCGAGATCGGCTTCAGCATCGTCAGCACCTGTGCCGCACGCGCCGCGTTCAGATGGTGATGGCCCAGATTCGGCCCCCAGCCGCCGACCGGCAGGAGCGCCACGTCCACCGGCCCCACCGCGTCAGCCATGCCGTCGAAGAGCCCGGTGTCCCCCGCGAAATACGTGCGCGCCTCACCCTCGACGACGTACCCCAGGGCAGGCACCCGGTGCGGGCCCACCGGCAGCCTGCGCCCGTCATGCAGGGCGGGCACCGCGCGGACCAGCACCCCGCCGACCCGCACCACGTCCCCCGGGCCGACCTCGGAGATCCGCAGCCGGCGGACCCTGCGCAGCACCCGCAGGCCCGGGACGGCCCCGACCGCGCCGCGGGGCACGATCAGCAGGCTGCCGGGGGCGAGCCGGGCCAGGGAGGGCAGATGAAGATGGTCGGAGTGCAGGTGCGAGATCAGGACCGCGTCCGCGACCGCGGCCCTCGGAGGCGGGATCTCGCCGCGGCGGCGGCGCAGATGCGCGAAGCGGCGTGCGAACAACGGATCGGTCAGCACCCGGACCCCGGAGTCCTCGATCGTGCAGGTGGCATGACCCCACCAGGTGACCTCCACCGCTCCGCCTCCTCGTCCCTGCCGCCGACACGGCCGCACGCGTACGAGCCTAGGCGCTCCGCGCCCTCCCCACGCCGGAGTGCTCCTTCACGCCGGTTCCGTCACGGGCACGCACGGCTACACAGGGCTACGGCCGGGGTAGGGTCGTCGCCAGCATCCGAGCGCGGGGGGTTCCGTTCATGGGGGACGTCGTCGGGGACGTACGTGTGGCGGCCATCGCCAGTCTCACGCCGCTGGAAGAACTCGACGGCGACCCGTTCCTCGTCGACACCCGCAGCCAGCACGCCATGTGTGCGCGCTGGGCCGCGGACCAGGGATACGTCGTCACCCGCCAGCTGCGGGCGTACGGGCTGCGCCCCGACCACCACGCCCTGTGGGGCGGCGCCGACGGCCGGCAGGTCCAGTTGTTCGTGGCCCCCAACGACCGGGTTCTCGAACGGGCGCTGGTATCGGTGCCGGGCTTCCGGGCGGAATGCCGCAGGCGTGGCGTCCGGCTGGAACTCGCGGACCTGGACGAGCCTGTGTACACGGCGAGCACCAAGGCCAGAGTTCACCGCAGGCTCTCGATGCCCACCGCCGGCTACGACGGCTGCTGACCTGCCAGGAGCCCGCCGGCGCACCGTCCGCCGACCGCGGCCCGGGCCACCGCCGGACCCCGCGAGGGCTATGACAGGCTTGTCGCGGGTCCGCGGCGGACGCCGGGCCCTGACGTGAGGTGGGACGGCGTGAGTGACGGGCGATGGCGGACCGCGGGCGGAGCCCTCCTGCGCGTGATCTCGGTGTGGGCCGTGTCCACCCTCACCATGCTGGCGCTCGCGGCCATCCTGCCTGATTTCCGGCTCCAGTCCGACGACGGGGACAGCATCACGCGGACCGCCTTCACCGCGGCGTGGGGCGCGGGCGCCTTCGGTCTCCTCTCCGCCCTCGTGTGGCCCGTACTCGTCAGAGCCCTGCTCGTCGTGCCCGCCCTCGTCCTGGGCGCCCTCGTCTTCTTCCTCAACGGCTCGCTGCTGCTGATCGCACTGCGACTCATCCCGGACGGGCGCGGCGACGCCGCACCGGAGACCGCCGTCGTCGTGGCGGCCGTCATGTCCGCGGTCGCCTCCGCGGCCTCCACGGCGCTCGCGGTCCGGGACGACGACGCCTACCGACGCAGGCTCTCCCGCCTCGCCGACCGGCGCCGCCGCCGCGACGGCACGCCAGGATCCCCCGACCGCGGGCGCGGGGGGCCGCCCGGGATCGTCTTCGTCCAGCTCGACGGAGTGGGCCACCGCGTCCTGGAACGGGCCGCGGCCGACGGAGTCATGCCCACCGTGGCCGGACTGCTGGCCGACGAGGCGGGCCACCGCCTCACCCCGTGGACGACCGACTGGTCCAGCCAGACGGGAGCCAGCCAGCTCGGCATCCTGCACGGCAGCAACCACGACGTGCCCGCCTTCCGCTGGTTCGAGAAGGACAGCGGCACCGTCATGGTCTCCAGCAGGCCGGCCAGCGCCCTCGAACTCCAGCGCAGAGCCATAGCCCGCACCCGCTACGGCGGCCTCCTCACGGTGGACGGCGCGAGCCGCGGCAACCTCTTCAGCGGGGGCGCCGACCAGCTGGCCCTGGTCCTCTCGATGGCCGCCAGGCGAGGCAAGGGGCGCCGGTCCAGGGCGGGCTACTTCGCCTACTTCTCCGACCCCGCCAACGCGGTCCGCACCTTCCTGTCCTTCGTCGCCGAGGTGGGCCGGGAGATCGGCCAGTCCACCCTGGCCCGGGCACGCAAGGAGTCCCCCCGGGTCAAGCGCGGCGGGCTCTACCCCTTCATCAGGGCATTCGCGACGGTCGTCGAGCGTGACGTGGTGGTCTCCGCGGTGATCGGCGACATGTTCGCCGGGCGCACCGCCGTCTACGCGGACCTGGTCGCCTACGACGAGGTCGCCCACCACTCCGGACCGCACAGCAAGGACGCCGAGAAGGTCCTCACCCGCCTCGACCGTTCGCTGGGCCTCATCATCAAGATCGCGGACCACACCCCGCGCGACTACCGGATCGTGCTGCTCTCCGACCACGGCCAGAGCCCGGGTGAGACCTTCGCCGGGCGTTACGGTCTGACGCTCAGGGATCTCGTACGGGCAGGCTGCGGGCTGCCCGTACCGCGCAGGGCCCAGCGCACCCGCAGCGCCTCGGAGGCCAGGGACGCCGTGCGCACGGCGCTGCACAGACCCGTGGGCGGACGTGAGGCGGAGCACCCGGCGAAGTCCTCCGATCCGGTCGTGCTGGCCTCCGGGAATCTCGGTCTGCTGTCCTTCCCGGACATCGAGGGCCGTGCCTCGCGCGAACAGATCGACCGCCGCTGTCCCGCACTCCTGGGCACGCTCGCCGCCCACCCGGGCGTCGGCTTCCTGCTCGTACGGAGCGAGAGGCACGGGTCGGTGGTGCTCGGCCGGGGCGGGGAGGAGGTCCCGGTCGCCGAGCTGACCGACGGTGAGGGACCGATCGCGGTCTTCGGTGACGGCGCGGCGGACGCGGTGCGGCGCACCGACACCTTCCCGCACGTCGCGGACGTCATGGTCAACTCGATGTACGACCCGGACACCGGGCGGGTGCACGCCTTCGAGGAGCAGATCGGCTCGCACGGAGGGCTGGGGGGCGAACAGTCCCGGCCGTTCCTGCTGTGGCCGCGCACACTGGCGGACCCCATGGACGCGATGGCGGCCGACGTTCCGCGGACGCCCGACCCCGTGACGGCCGAGGGCCTCCGGGGCACATCTCCGGCCGGTCTGGTGGGGGCGGAGTCGGTGCATCGGGTCCTCGCGCGCTGGCTGCGGGAGCTCTCCGGACCCCAGGTCCCGTTGCAGCCGGGGGGCGTCGACGGCGCCGCCCGCACGGGCGAAGCCCCCCCGGACGGGCCGGTCCGCCTCCTCGACGGACGGCTGCCGGACGGACCGCGGCAGGAGGAGTCCTCGCTGGCGGAACCGCCCGCGCACGCGTCACCCGGCCGACGGCCGTCCCAGGAGGAGCCGCCCCGCACGGAGTTGCCGGGGCAGGCCGCACGGGAGGTGCCGCGCACGGACACCGACGGTGCCGTCCGGGGCGCACACGACTGACCGGGGCCGCCTCGGGAACGCGTCAGGCTGACTCACGGCGCACCAGCGTCGGATGGAAGACCACCGACGGCTCGGGTACGTCCCTGCCCGCCCGGAGCAGCACGGGCAGGGCGCCGAGGGCCATCAGGTCCGACGCGATGAACACACCGTCCAGATCGGGACGGTCGTGCAACAGCCTCCGCATCGCCGAGGCACCGCCCGTGTGTGAAGTCCCCTTCGGCCATCTCCACGTCCTCGATCCCGTGCCGCACCAGTGCTTCCAGGAACCCGTCAAGACGTACCTGGCCCGCAGGCCTGTCCTTGGGGCCGGCGATGCTGGCGATACCGGGTGATCCGACGGGCGGGCGAAGGGTTCCGGCGTGGGTCCGGCGGCGTTCCGTCGATGTCAGTGGTGAACGGCAGGATGGTGCCCATGACGACGAACTCAGTTGGTGCGCTCGCCGACACCGCCGCCTACGCGGCAGCCGTGGAAGAGGCGAAGCGCGCCGCAGCCGCGTACTACGCCGCAGGTGAGAGCAGGCTCGACGACGACGCGTACGACCGCCTGGTGCGCGAGATCGCGGCCTACGAGGAGGAGAACCCCGAGGAGGTTCTGGACGCGTCGCCGACCGGCAAGGTGGCGGGCGGTGCGGCCTCGGGGGACGTGCCGCACACCGTTCCCATGCTCTCGCTGGACAATGTCTTCTCCGCCGAGCAGTTCGTCGCCTGGACCGCGTCCGTTGAGCGGCGGATCAAGCGGCCCGTCGTCGCCTGGAGCGTCGAGCCCAAGCTCGACGGTCTGGCCGTCGCCGCGCGCTACCGGCAGGGACGTCTGGAGCGGCTGATCACCCGTGGGGACGGGACGGCGGGCGAGGACGTCTCGCACGCGGCGGGCACGGTGCTCGGACTGCCCGCGCGGCTCGACGCCCCGGTCACCATCGAGGTGCGCGGCGAGATCCTCATGACCGACGAGCAGTTCGAGCAGGCGAACGCCGCGCGTACGGAGCACGGCGCGGCGCCCTTCGCCAACCCGCGCAACGGGGCGGCCGGAACCCTGCGGGCCAAGGACCGCCCCTACCGCGTGGAGATGACCTTCTTCGCCTACGCGGCGCTCGCGCTGGCGGACTCCGGCGAGCTGACCACCACCCTCGCCGAACTTCCGCACAGTGAGGTCCTGTCGTACGTCGCGGAGCTCGGTGTGCACACGGCCGCGGACAGCGCGGTCGCGCCGCGCGCCGTCACCACGGCCGAGGAGGTGCAGGCGAGGGTGGAGGACATCGCCTCCCTGCGCCCCTCACTGCCGTTCGGGATCGACGGCATCGTGATCAAGGCGGACCTCGCGGCCGACCAGCGCGACGCCGGCTCCGGGACCAGGGCGCCGCGCTGGGCCATCGCCTACAAACTGCCGGCCGTCGAGAAGGTCACCCGGCTGCTCGGCGTCGAATGGAACGTCGGCAGGACCGGCATCATCGCGCCGAGGGCCGTCCTGGAGCCCGTCGAGATCGACGGATCCACCGTCGGGTACGCCACGCTGCACAACCCGGCCGACATCACCCGCCGCGATCTGCGCCTGGGCGACCACGTGATGGTCTACAAGGCCGGCGACATCATCCCCCGCATCGAGGCCCCCGTCGCGCATCTGCGGACGGGCGACGAGAAGCCGATCGAATTCCCCGAGGTCTGCCCGCAGTGCGGCTCGGAGATCGACATGAGCGAGCAGCGCTGGCGCTGCACCCGGGGCCGCGACTGCCGCGTGGTCGCCTCCATCTCGTACGCCGCCGGCCGCGACCAGCTGGACATCGAGGGCCTCGGCGCCACCCGGGTCGTCCAGCTCGTCGACGCCGGTCTCGTCCGGGACTTCGCCGACCTGTTCCTCCTGGGGCGGGACCAGCTCCTGTCGCTGGAGCGGATGGGGGAGACCTCCACGGACAACCTCCTGGCGGCCATCGACATGGCCAGGGCGCGGCCGCTGTCCCGCGTCTTCTGCGCCCTCGGAGTGCGCGGCACGGGACGCTCCATGTCCCGTCGGATCGCCCGCCACTTCGCCTCGATGGACCGGATCGTCGCCGCGGACGCCGAGGCGCTCCAGAGGGTGGACGGCATAGGCAAGGAAAAGGCCGCGGCCGTCGTCACGGAGCTGGCGGAACTGGAGCCGCTCATCGGCAAACTCATGGCGGCCGGGGTCAACATGAACGAGCCGGGTGCGACGCCTCCGCCGGAGCCCGGGGCCGCGGAGGGCGACAGCGCCGAGGGACAGGAGCCCTCCGGTCTGCCGCTCGACGGGATGACCGTCGTGGTCACGGGTGCCATGACGGGCGCTCTGGAGAAGCTCTCACGCAACCAGATGAACGAGCTGATCGAGCGGGCGGGCGGCAGGTCCTCGTCCAGCGTCTCGAAGCGCACGAGTCTGCTGGTGGCGGGCGAGAAGGCCGGGTCGAAGCGCGCCAAGGCCGAGGATCTCGGGGTCGAGATCGCCGGGCCCGAGGAGTTCGCGGCGCTGGTGGAGGCTTATCTGACGCCGGACGCGTAGAAGGCCCACGGGTGTAACACCGTGCGCCGCCGGGACGGGGGTGCAGTGCCACGTCCCCGCGCCCCGGCGGCTCGCGGGTGCGATCCGGAACGCCGGGCAGGACGAACACGCTCCCGCCCGGCGCGTACGGACCGTGCTGCCGTGGGGCTGCGGCACAATCCCGATCACATCCACCGATCGGAGTCTGCCGCTCATGCCCGTCGTGCTGCGTGACGCCTGGACCACGTTCGTACCCGACATGAACGGTCCGGACGGGCCGCTGCCGCCGCTCCTGCTGGCCCTGACCGTGCTCACCGGGCTGGTCGACGCCTTCAGCTACCTGCTCCTGGGGCACGTCTTCGTCGCCAACATGACCGGCAACGTCGTCTTCATGGGCTTCGCCCTCGCGGGAGCCCCCGGTTTCTCCGCGCTCGCCTCGGCGGTGGCCCTCGCGGCGTTCGTGGCCGGGGCCTGGTCGGGCGGCATCGCGGTGCACCGGGCCCGCACGGACCGTGGCCGTCAGTTGCGGCACGCCCTCCTCGTCGAGGCAGCCTGTCTGGCGGCCGCCCTCGTCGTCTCCCTCGTGTCGGGCCGGCCCTACACCGGCGGCGCCCGCTTCACGCTCATCGCGCTGCTCGGTCTCGGCCTCGGCGTGCAGAACGCCGCCGTCCGGGCCGTCGCCGTCCCCGATTTCACGACCACGGTACTGACCCGGACCATCACCGGCACGGTCGCCGACAGCCGGCTCGCGATGGGGCCGGGAAGCAGAGTCGGGCGACGGGGCCTCTCGCCCGCGGCCATGCTGGCCGGCGCCGTGGCGGGAGGGACCGCCGTACTCGGCGGTCCCCGCGAACTTCCCCTGCTGGCCGCCGTGGTGATCCTGCTGGGAGCCGTCGCCGTCACGGTTGTGCTCGGCCGGGGAGACGCTCCGTGGACACGGCCGGCCGCCACCACCACCTGACGCCGCGACCCCGTTCCGCGGACCGGTCTCCGTTCCCGCCGCGCTGCCGTTCCCGCCGGCCGCCGTGCGGTGGCGCCTTCCCGTGTCGGGCGCGACAGCAGCCGTCGGGGACCGTAACCTCACGGGCACCGCCGACCGTTCCGTACCCCGAGGAGACTCCCTGTGCCCACCGAACCGCTGTCCGCGCACGACATCGAGGCCGGACTGGGCGAACTGCCCGGCTGGCGGCTGGAGGGCGACCGGATCACGCGTACCTACCGGCTGCCGTCCCACTTCGCCGCCGCCGCGCTGACCGTCCATGTCGCCCGGATCCAGGACGAGCTCGACCACCACTCGGAGCTGACGCTGGGGTACAACACCGTGGCCCTCTCGGTGAACTCACACGACGCGGGCGGCGCCGTCACGGAGAAGGACCTCAAACTCGCCGCTCGGATCGAAGCCGTGGCCCCTTCGCACGGCGCGGAGTAGCGCCCTGGGAACACGACGGCGCCCACACCGCGCGTACAGCGGTGTGGGCGCCGTCGGGCGGGCGCGGGTCAGGCGCCGGCGCTGAACTCGGCAGGGTCGGCGCCGAGGCGCTTGCCCTCGTCGAGAGCGGCGAAGGCGGCGAGGTCGTCGGCGTCCAGGTCGAAGTCGAAGACGTCGATGTTCTCCGCGATCCGCGACGGCGTCACGGACTTGGGGATCACCACGTGGCCGGTCTGCAGGTGCCAGCGGAGCACCGCCTGCGCGGGGGTCCGGCCGTGCTTGTGGGCGACGGCGGCCACCGTCGGGACCTTCAGGAGGCCCCTGCCCGAGCCCAGCGGCGACCAGGCCTCGGTCACGATGCCGTGCCTGGCGTGGAAGGCGCGGACATCGGCCTGCTGGAGCTGCGGGTGCAGCTCGATCTGGTTGACCGCCGGGACCACCGAGGTCTCGCCCATCAGGCGCTCCAGGTGCTCCGGGTGGAAGTTCGACACCCCGATGGACTTCGCGCGGCCGTCGGCGAGGATCCGCTCGAAGGCCTTGTACGTGTCGACGTAGGCGTCCTTGGCCGGCACGGGCCAGTGGATCAGGTAGAGGTCGACGTAGTCCAGACCGAGCTTGTCCAGCGACGCGTCGAACGCGCGGAGGGTCGAGTCGTGACCCTGCTCGGAGTTCCACAGCTTGGTGGTGACGAAGAGCTCTTCACGGGGCACGCCGACGCCGGCGAGGGCCTTCCCCGTGCCCGCCTCGTTCCCGTAGATCGCGGCGGTGTCGATGCTCCGGTACCCGGCCTCCAGGGCCGTGGTCACGGCCGCCGTGGCCTCGTCGTCCGGCACCTGCCAGACACCGAAGCCGAGCTGCGGCATCTCGAGGCCGTTGTTGAGGGTGATGGTGGGGACCTGGCTCACGAGCAGTCGATCCTAACGTTGCGGAGTTGGTACTCCCCAGGACAACGATCGGGGAGCCCCGCGCATTCCCGTCCGCGGGATCCCGTGAAACGGGGCCGGGCCTGATGCGACGTCAGGTGAGAGGCCGGGCAACTCACCGGTAAAGGGCGTCGACCTCCGCCGAGTACGTCGTCTCGATCGCCTTCCGCTTCAGCTTCAGCGACGGCGTCAGCAGACCGTGCTCCTCGGTGAACTGGTGCGCCAGTATGCGGAACGTGCGGATCGACTCGGCCTGGGAGACGGCGGTGTTCGCGGCCACCACCGCCCGGCGCACCTCCATCTCCAGATCGGGGTCGCGCACCAGATCGGCCGCCCGCATCGGCGTACGGCCCTGCATGGCGAGCCAGTGCTCCACCGCCTCGGTGTCCACGGTCACCAGGGCCGCGATATAGGGCCGGTCGTTCCCGACGACGATGCACTGTGCCACCAGCGGGTGTGCGCGGACCCGCTCCTCCAGCCCCGCCGGGGCGACGCTCTTGCCGCCGGACGTCACGAGGATCTCCTTCTTGCGCCCGGTGATGGTCAGATAGCCGTCCTCGTCGAGCGACCCCAGGTCGCCGGTGGCCAGCCAGCCGTCGTTGAGCACCGCGTCGGTGGACTTGGGATCGCCGAGGTAGCCGGAGAACACGTTCGCTCCGTGCACCCACACCTCGCCGTCCCGGGCGATGTGCACGGTGGACCCGGGGATCGGCTGGCCCACGGTGCCGTAGCGGGTGCGCTCGGGGGGATTGGCAGTGGCCGCGGCGCTCGTCTCGGTGAGTCCGTAGCCCTCGAAGACGCTCACGCCCGCACCCGCGAAGAACAGCCCGAGTCTCCTGTTCATCCCGGAGCCTCCGGACATCGCGTGCCGCACCCGGCCGCCCATCGCGTCGCGTACCTTGCGGTAGACGACCTTGTCGAAGAACTGGTGCTGCACCCGCAGGCCCGCGGACGGCCCGGGTCCTGTCCCGAAGGCCCGCTCCTCCAGCGCCTCCGCGTACTTCACCGCGATCTCCACGGCCTTGTCGAAGGCGCCGGCCCGCCCCTCGGACTCCGCCTTGCGCCGGGCACCGTTGAAGACCTTCTCGAAGATGTAGGGCACGGCGAGGATGAAGGTGGGCCGGAAGGACACCAGATCCGGCATGAGCGCCTTCGCGGACAGCTCCGGCTGGTGTGCCAGCTTCACCTGTCCCCGCAGTGCGGCGATCTCCACCATGCGGCCGAAGACGTGGGCCAGCGGCAGGAAGAGGAGGGTGGCGGCCTCCTCCCCGGGCTTCGAGAGGAACACCGGATGCCAGCGCGAGACCATGGTGTCCGCCTCGAACATGAAGTTGGCGTGGGTGATCACGCAGCCCTTGGGGCGCCCCGTCGTGCCCGAGGTGTAGATCACGGTCGCCACCGACTCGGGGGTCACCGCGCGACGGTGCCGGTGCACGACCTCGTCGTCGACCAGGGTTCCGGCCTCGGTGAGCTCCGTCACCGCGTCGGCGTCCAGCTGCCAGAGCCGCAGGAGTTTCGGCAGCCGGTCGATGACCGAGCCGATGGTCATGGCGTGGTCCTCGTGCTCGACCATGACGGCCACGACGTCGGCGTCGTGGAGCATCCAGAGCACCTGCTCGGCCGACGACGTCGGGTAGACCGGCACCGACTGGGCGCCCACGGTCCACAGCGCGAAGTCGAACAGGGTCCACTCGTAGCGCGTACGCGACATGAGGGCGACCCGGTCACCGAACCGGACGCCCTGGGCGATGAGCCCCTTGGCGAGGGCGAGCACCTCGTCGCGGAACGCGGCGGCGGACACGTCGTGCCAGTGCCCGTCGGCATCCTTGCGGCCGAGGGCTGTCCGCCGGGGGTCTTCCTCCGCGAAATCGAAGACGGTGTCGGCGAGACCGCCGGCTTGAGGGGCAGCGGCCATGGGTGGGACAGTGAACTCACGCAATGACCTGCTCCTTGTTGCGCTCCGCACGGCGCCGCGACGCTACCTCACGGCGCGGGGCCGCGGGAGGGCCCGAAGTCTCCCAAAAACGTGGCATCTGGTCAGGCCGACCGTGTAAATCGGGCCAGATGGGCTGGGCTCGGGCGGACATCCGACCGAGTGGTAATCGGCTCGGGCGGGAATCTCCACGGAATCTGTACGCGGCACTTACGCCGACTCGGAGTGCCCGGGGACGACCGGACTGCGGTGGAGCCGGTCGCCACTGGCCAGGATCGCGGCGGAGAGTGCGTCGGCCGCACCCTTCGCGGCGTCTTTGCGCCGCCCGTGCAGCAGCACGAAATCCACATCTCCGAGATCCGGCAGCCCCGCCCTCGCAGGCACGGGGACGAGGCCTGGGGGAAGGAGCCCGCGGGTGTGCGCCATGACGCCCAGGCCGGCGCGCGCGGCCGCGACGAGGGCGCTCAGGCTCGCGCTCGTGCACGCGAACCGCCAGGGCCTGCCGTGCTCCTCCAGCACCTCCAGGGCCCTTGCCCTGGTGATACCGGGCGGAGGGAAGGCGATCAGCGGCAGCGGGCGGTCGGGGTCGATGCGCAGCTGCGGGGCCCCGATCCAGACGAGGGTGTCATGCCAGACCAGCTCGCCGTGCGTGTCGCCGGCGCGGCGCTTCGCGAGGACCAGATCGAGCCGGCCCGCCGCGAGCTGCCGGTGCAGCGCACCGGACAGCTCCACCGTCAGCTCCAGCTCGACCTCGGGATGCTCACGGCGGAAGGACTCCAGGATCTCCGGCAGCCTGGTCAGGACGAAGTCCTCGGACGCCCCGAAGCGCAGCCGTCCGCGCAGCCGCGTCCCGGTGAAGAACGCCGCCGCCCGCTCGTTGGCCTGGAGGATCGTCCGCGCGAAACCCAGCATGGCCTCGCCGTCCTCGGTGAGGTCGACCCGGTGTGTGTCACGGCTGAACAGTCGGCGTCCGGCCTCCGACTCCAGGCGGCGCACGTGCTGGCTCACCGTTGACTGCCGGACGCCGAGCCTGCGCGCCGCCCGGGTGAAGCTCAGGGTCTGCGCCACTGCGAGGAAGGTGCGGAGCTGGACGGGGTCGTACATGGGGCGAGGTTATCGCGATACGTGATGACAGTCAGTTTGGTATGCCGGATTCCCGTTTTCCGTGATCAGGAGCAGGCTGGGGAGGCCACGATTCCACCGAGAGGGCACGGAGCACATGAGCCGCCGCACCAGCCGCCGTATCCCCGCACTGCCGACCTGGTTGCCGGTCGACCCGTACATACTGACGCTGATCGGCACGGTGGTTCTCGCGGCGCTGCTGCCCGCATCGGGGACCGGCGCGGACGTGGCGGGCGGTACCGCGACCGGGGCGGTGGCCCTGCTCTTCTTCCTCTACGGGGCGCGCCTCTCGACCGCGGAGACGCTCGACGGGCTGAAGCACTGGCGGCTTCACCTCACGGTCCTGGCCTGCACCTTCGTGGTGTTCCCCCTGCTCGGGCTCGCCAGCCACGGTCTCGTGCCGTACGTCCTGACCCCGCAGCTCCAGGAGGGGTTCCTCTTCCTGTGCCTGGTGCCCTCGACCATCCAGTCGTCCATCGCCTTCACCTCGATGGCCCGCGGCAACGTGCCGGCCGCCATCTGTGCCGGCTCCTTCTCCAGCCTCGCCGGGATCCTGCTGACCCCGCTGCTGGCCGCCGCGCTGCTCGGCGGCAGCGCGGGAGGGTTCTCCCTGGACTCGCTGCTGAAGATCGTCCTCCAGTTGCTGGTGCCCTTCATCGCAGGGCAGGTGCTGCGCCGCTGGATCGGGGCCTTCCTCACCCGGCACCGCAAGGTCCTCGGCCTCGTCGACCGCGGCTCGATCCTGCTCGTCGTCTACACGGCGTTCAGCGAGGGCATGGTGGCCGGAATCTGGCACCAGGTCACCCCGGCGCGGCTCGGCGCGCTGCTCGCCGCCGAGGCCGTCCTGCTGGCCGTGATGCTCACGGTCAGCCGGCACGGGGCGAAACGGCTGGGCTTCGGACGCGAGGACACGATCGCCATCCAGTTCGCCGGATCGAAGAAGAGCCTCGCCGCTGGGCTGCCGATGGCGAGCGTGCTGTTCGGCGCGCACGCGAGCCTCGCGGTGCTGCCGCTGATGCTCTTCCACCAGATGCAGCTCATGGTCTGCGCGGTCATCGCGAAGCGCCGCTCACGCGACCCGCTCCCGGACGACGCGACCCTGTCGCAGCAGCCCGTCCCGGTGGGCTGAGGCCGGCAGGAGAGGGCCCGGCCGGCGCAGGGGGCGCTCCCCGTCGGCCGGACCCCTGCCCCGTGCAGCGGGCGGGCCGGATCAGCCCTGGCCCACCGTCGCCTCGAGGGCGATGCGGTGGTCACCCGCGTACACGTTCATGGACTGCCCCCGCAGGAAACCCACGAGGGTCAGTCCGCTCTCGGCCGCGAGGTCCACGGCCAGCGACGACGGCGCCGAGACCGCCACCAGCATCGGGATCCCCGCCATCACCGCCTTCTGCGCCAGTTCGAAGGAAGCGCGCCCCGACACCAGCAGAATCGACTGGGAGAGGGGCAGCCGGTTGTCGGTGAGGGCACGCCCCACGAGCTTGTCGACCGCGTTGTGCCGGCCGACGTCCTCCCGGATGTCCAGCAGCTCGCCCTCCGACGAGAACAGCGCCGCGGCGTGCAGGCCCCCGGTCCGGTCGAACACCCGCTGCGCCTCGCGCAGCCGGTCGGGGAGAGCGGAGAGCAGTGCGGGTGTCACCCGGACCGGGGGAGTGTCGGAGACGGGATGGCGGGTCGTCGTGCGGACCGCGTCGAGACTGGCCTTGCCGCACAGGCCGCAGGACGAGGTGGTGTAGACGTTGCGCTCCAGCGTGATGTCGGGGACCACTACGCCCGGCGCCAGCTTCACGTCCACCACGTTGTACGTGTTCACACCGTCGGCCCTCGCTCCGGCGCAGTACACGATCGACTGCACGTCGGAGCCCTCACCGATCACGCCCTCGCTCACCAGGAAGCCCGCCGCGAGCGCGAAGTCGTCGCCCGGGGTGCGCATGGTGATGGCGAGCGGCTTGCCGTTCAGCCGGATCTCCAGTGGCTCCTCGGCGACGAGGGTGTCGGGGCGTGTGGTGACCGCCCCGTCCCGGATGCGGATGATGCGGCGACGCTCGGTGACCCGTCCCATAGCCGTCAATCCCGATTCTGTACGTGTTGGAAGCCGAACCGGCCCTTGATACAGAGGTTGCCATGGGTCACGGGGTTGTCATGCGGCGAGGTGACCTTGACGATCTCGTTGTCCTGCACGTGGAGGGTCACGTTGCAGCCCACGCCGCAGTAGGCGCAGACCGTGGTGGTCTGCGTCTGGGCGGGCTCGTCCCACGTCCCGGCGGCCCGCATACCGAACTCCGTGCTGAACGAGAGCGCCCCGGTCGGACACACCTCGATGCAGTTGCCGCAGAAGACACAGGCCGAGTCGGGCAGGGGAGCGTCGTACTCCGTGGATATGCGGGCGTCGAACCCGCGCCCGGCGACGGCGATGGCGAACGTGTTCTGCCACTGGTCACCGCATGCGTCGACGCACTTGTAGCAGAGGATGCACTTGTCGTAGTCGCGGACGTAGAGATCGTTGTCGATCCTGGGCTGTTCGGCGACCCGTGCGGCGTCCGCGCCGAAACGGTCGGGTTTCGCCTCGTACTCCTTGATCCACTCGGCCGCCCGCGGGGTCGTCGACAGGTCCGTCGAGGAGGCCAGCAGCTCCAGTACCACCTTGCGGCTGTGCGTGGCCCGTTCGGTGTCCGTGCGGACCGTCATACCCGGCTCGGCCCGCCGGGAGCAGGCGGGCGCGAGCGTGCGCGCGCCCTCCACCTCGACCACGCACACCCGGCACGCGTTCTTCGGCGTGAGCGTGTCGCCCTGGCACAGGGTCGGGATGTCGGTGCCGGCCGAGCGGCAGGCGTCCAGGATCGTCGAGCCCTCCGGGACGCGGGTCTCCTCGCCGTCCAGCGTGAACGAGACGAGGCGGCGCGGTGGCTGGAGCGGGACAGCGGTCACTTGTAGACCCCCAGACGGTCGATGGCGGATTCCACGGCGTTCCACGCGGTCTGGCCCAGACCGCAGATCGAGGCGTCGCGCATGGCCTGCCCCACCTCCCGCATGAGCGCGATGTCCTCGGCGGCCGCCGCGCCCGTGCGGTCCACGATCCTGTGCAGGGCCTCCTCCTGCCGTACGGTCCCCACCCGGCAGGGCACGCACTGGCCGCACGACTCGTCACGGAAGAACTCCGCGATGCGCAGCAGCACACGCGGGAGTTCCACCGTGTCGTCCAGGACCAGGACGACACCCGAGCCGAGTGTCGTCCCGGCGGCGCGGGTCCCCTCGAAGGTGAGGGGCACGTCCAGCTCGTCGGGACGGACGAAACCGCCTGCCGCGCCGCCGAGCAGCACGGCCCGCAGACGCTCGGGTGGTCCCGCGAGGTCGAGCAGCTCCCTGAGGTCCGCACCGAAGGGAAGTTCGTAGACACCCGGGCGGGCCACCTGCCCGGAGACGCAGAACAGCTTGGTGCCGGTGGACGTCTCCGTGCCCGTCGCCGCGTAGGCGGCGGCCCCGTGCTCCAGGATCGGCAGCACGTTCACCAGAGTCTCGACGTTGTTGACGGCGGTCGGCTTGCCGAAGAGGCCCTTCTCCACCGGGAAGGGCGGCTTGGAGCGCGGCTCGCCGCGCTGCCCCTCGATGGAGTTGAAGATCGCGGTCTCCTCGCCGCAGATGTACGCGCCCGCGCCCCGCCGGATCTCGATGTCGAACGCGTAACCCTGCCCGAGGACGTCGGGGCCGAGCAGCCCCCGGGTGCGGGCGCCGGCCAGCGCGCGGCTCAGCCGCTCGTGGGCGCGCGGGTACTCGCCGCGCAGATAGATGTAGCCCTGCCGGGCGCCGATGGCGTACCCGGCGATCGTCATGGCCTCGACCAGGGCGTACGGGTCGCCTTCCATAAGCACGCGGTCCTTGAAGGTGCCGGGCTCGCTCTCGTCGGCGTTGCAGACCAGGTAGTGCGGGCCGTCCGCCTGTTGGGCGGTCGCCTGCCACTTGCGTCCGGTGGGGAACGCGGCGCCGCCCCGCCCCACGAGCCCCGCGTCGAGGACCTCGCGGATCACGCCGGCCGGGCCGAGCGCGAAGGCGCGGCGCAGTGCGGCGTAGCCCCCGGTGGCGCGGTAGTCGTCCAGGGACTCGGGGTCGACGGTACCGACACGCCTGAGCAGGACGAGAGCCGGGTCCCCGGCCTGGGGGACCGCCACGGCGGCCGGCGGCTCCTCGGGGGCGTCCCGGGGTGAGCGTGCTGCGGCGACCAGAGCGGGCGCCGTGGCGGGGGCGATGACCGCGCAGTGGCGCTGGGCGTCCCCGGCGGCAGTACCGTCCCCGGCCGCCGTGCGGCCCCCGCCGGAGGGGGCCTCCGGCCCGGCCTGGAGCAGCAGTGCCGCCGGTGCCCGCTCGCACAGCCCCAGACAGGGGCTCTCCTGCCACACGGCACCCTCGGCCGGAGTGCCCGGCGGGCCCAGCCGGTCGGTGAGGTCCGCGCACACGGTGGCCGAGCCACGGGCCGCGCAGGCCAGGTCCGTGCAGACGTGGAGCACCTTCGCCGGGCGCGGGCGCACCGAGAACATGGCGTAGAACGTCGCCACCCCGTACGCCTCGGCCGGTGGGACCGTCAGCCGGCGGCAGATGTAGTTCAGCGCGCCCTCGCTGATCCAGCCGACCCGGTCGTTCACCGTGTGCAGCGCGGGCAGCAACTGGTCGCGGCGGTCCTTGGCCGCCGAGGCGCCCCCCTTCGCCCAGCGCAGGTCCTCGTCCGTGCGCTCGGCGCCGCCCTCCCAGCCGGACGGCGGAGGCCCCAGCAGGGCGTCGACCGCTTCACGCTCGGCGTCGGAGGGAACGGCGTCGGTGTACCTCAGGTCCATGCGGGCACCAGCTTCTCTATCCGGACGGCGGAGGCCTTGAACTCGGCGGTGCCCGCGATCGGGCAGTTCGCCTCGATGGTCAGCTGGTTCGTGTCGACCTCGTCGGGGAAGTGCATCGTCATGAACGCCAGGCCCGGACGCAGTGCGGGATCGATCCAGACGGGAGCGGTGACGCTGCCCCGGCGTGAGGAGACCCGCACCTCCTCGCCGCGCTCGACGCCATAGGTCTCGGCGTCCTCGGGGCAGAGCTCGATGTACTCGCCGCGGCGCAGTGGAGAGGCATAACTCCCGCTCTGTACGCCCGTGTTGTACGAGTCCAGTCGGCGCCCCGTGGTCAGTCGCAGCGGGTAGGCCTCGTCGGTGAGGTCGACCGGGGGGTCGTGCTGCACCAGGCCGAACGGTGCGGCGGGGCCGCGCCGCACCGGATCGGTCTCCCAGAGCCTCGCGTGCAGGAAGCCCGAAGGCAGCTTCTCCGTGTCGGGGCACGGCCACTGCAGCCCCTGGTGCTCGGCGAGCCGTTCGTACGTCATCCCGAAGTGGTCCGGGGACAGGGAGCGCAGCTCGTTCCAGACGGTCTCGGCATCGTCGAACTTCCAGTCGTGGCCCAGGTGTCCGGCCATCGCGCAGATGATGTCGATGTCCTCGCGGGCCTCGCCCGGTGGCGTGAGCGCGGCGCGGACCCGCTGCACCCGGCGCTCGCTGTTCGTGGTGGTGCCGTCGGTCTCGGCCCAGGCGGCCGTGGCCGGCAGGACGACGTCGGCCAGTTCGGCGGTCTTCGTCAGGAAGATGTCCTGCACCACCAGGTGGTCCAGGGCCCGCAGCCGCCGTACGGCCTGGTCGCTGTCGGCCTCCGACTGGGCGGGGTTCTCCCCGATGCAGTACACCGCCCGCAGGTCGCCGGTCTCCATCGCCTCGAACATCTCGGTCAGCGTCTTGCCGTACCTCGGCTGGATTACGGTGTCCCAGGACAGCTCGAACTTCCGCCGTACGGGCGGGTCGAGGATGTCCTGGAAGCCGGGCAGGCGGTTGGGGATGGCTCCCATGTCACCGCCACCCTGCACGTTGTTCTGCCCGCGCAGGGGCTGGACCCCCGAGCCGTACCGTCCGACGTGGCCGGTGAGCAGGCAGAGGTTGATCAGCGCGCGGACGTTGTCGGTGCCGTTGTGGTGCTCGGTGATGCCCAGGGTCCAGCAGAGCTGGGCCCGTTCGGCCGTGGCGTATGCGTGAGCGAGGTCCCGGATCGCTTCGGCCGGCACCCCGGTGACCTTCTCGGCGGCGCTCAGGGTCCAGGGTTCGACGAGGGCCGCGTACTCCTCGTACCCGCTGGTCGCGCGGTCTACGAAGGCCCGGTTGACCAGCCCGGCGTGGATGATCTCCCGGCCGATGGCGTGCGCGAGCGGGATGTCCGTGCCGACATCGAGGCCGAGCCAGCTCTCCGCCCATTCGGCGGTCGACGTGCGGCGCGGGTCGACGGCGTGCATACGGGCGCCGTTGCGGATGCCCTTCAGCACGTGCTGGAAGAAGATCGGGTGCGCGAAGCGGGCGTTGGAGCCCCACATCACGATCAGGTCGGTGTGTTCCACCTCCTCGTAGGACGAGGTGCCGCCGCCGGACCCGAAGGCGGCGGAGAGCCCGGCGACGCTGGGCGCGTGGCACGTGCGGTTGCACGAGTCCACGTTGTTCGTGCCCATCACGACCCGGGTGAACTTCTGTGCCACGTAGTTCATCTCGTTGGTGGCGCGTGCGCAGGACAGCATCGCGAAGGCATCGGGTCCGTATGCCTCCCGGGTGCGCCGGAAGCCCTCGGCCGCCCTGGTCAGAGCCTCGTCCCAGCTCGCGCGGCGCAGCACCCCGTCCTCGGAGCGGACGAGGGGGTGGGTGAGGCGTTCGTACGTCTTCGGCTGCCGGCCCCTGCGCTTCCCGCCGGGGTTCCTGCCGCCTGTGCGGTCGCTGGTCATGGTGCGCTCCCTGCTGGGGCGGAGGAGGTGGTGGCGAGGAGATCCGCGAGCGCGTGCACGGCGCGCAGCGTCGGTACGGGCGTGCCGGCCAGTTCGGCCAGCTCGACGACGGCCGCGAGCAGCACGTCGAGTTCGAGGGGTTTGCCCTTCTCCAGGTCCTGGAGGGTGGAGGTCTTGTGGTCCCCGACGCGCTCGGCGCCGGCGATGCGCCGCTCCACGGAGATCTCGGGGCGGCAGCCCACGGCGGCCGCCACGTCGAGGGTCTCGCGCATCATCGACTCGACGAGCGCGCGGGTGTCCGGATGGCGGCAGATCTGGCCCATGGTGGCGCGGGCCAGCGCGCTGATCGGGTTGAAGGAGATGTTGCCGAGCAGTTTGATCCAGATGTCCTTGCGGAGATCGGACTCCACGGGGCACTTGAGCCCGCCCGCGACCATGGCCTCGCTGAAGGCCAGGCAGCGGTCCGACACGGACAGGTCCGGCTCGCCGATGGAGAACCGGGTGCCTTCGAGATGGCGGACCACGCCAGGTGCCTCGATCTCGGTGGCGGCGTAGACCACGCATCCGATGGCGCGTTCGGGCGGAAGGGTGGCGCTGACCGAGCCGGCCGGGTCGACACTGTCGAGCCTGCGCCCGGTGTAAGGGCCCGTCAGGCCGTGGAAGTACCACCAGGGGATGCCGTTCTGAGCGGCTATCACCGCCGTGTCCTTGTGCATCAGCGGGTGGACCAGCGGTCCCGACCGTGCGTACGAGTTCGCCTTCAGACCGAGGAACACGTAGTCGACGGGTCCGACGTCCGACGGGTCGTCGGTCGCCGCGGGCCGTGCGGTGAAGTCACCGCGCGGGCTGAGCACGCGCACGCCGTCGCGGCGCATGGCCGCCAGGTGCGGGCCCCGGGCGATGAGGTGGACCTCGGCGCCGGCGCGGTGGAGCGCGGCCCCGACATAGGCACCGATGGCTCCGGCACCGACAACTGCGACTTTCACGGGGCTCTCCGTTCGGTGAGAGGACCGAGCGAGGGTGTCAAGTCGACAGAATATTGTCTACAGTATGCTGTTGGAGGTGGTCAATACTCGTGACAGCGAGTGCCTGCTCCATCTGCGTTTCCGGTGTGCCGACGGTGTGTCGGCGCGAGTTCCCGGTGAGCTGTTCGAGACGCTCCAACCTCGAGGCCGTAATCCTGTGGGATCACGTGCCCCTGTACCGGTCGGTAGCAACCAAGACTGGATAGTTCCTGCCAGACGTAGCGAGGGGAACCCGTACATGACCGGCTCACGTGTCGTGGCGCTCGGCCACTACCAGCCCGCCAAGGTCCTCACCAACCAGGACCTGGCGGCGATGGTGGACACCAGTGACGAGTGGATCACCAGCCGGGTCGGCATCAGAACCCGGCACGTGGGCGGACCGGACGAGCCCGTGGACGAACTGGCCGCGCACGCGGCGGCCAAGGCGCTGGCCGCGGCGGGGCTGCAGCCCGCCGACATCGACATGGTCCTCGTCGCCACCTCCACGGCGATCGACCGTTCGCCGAGCATGTCCGCCCGGGTCGCCGCGCGGCTGGGCCTGGGGTCCCCCGCGGTGATGGACATCAACGTGGTCTGCTCCGGTTTCACCCACGCGCTCGCCACCGCCGACCATGCGATCCGGGCCGGCGCGGCCGAGCGTGTCCTCGTCATCGGGGCCGACAAGATGGGTGACATCGTCGACTGGACCGACCGTTCCACCTGTGTCCTGATGGGTGACGGCGCGGGGGCGGCCGTCGTGACCGCCGACCCGGACGGGGGTGACAGGCCCGGGATCGGGCCCGTCCTGTGGGGTTCGGTGCCGGAAATGGGCAATGCCGTGCGCATCGAGGGCACGCCCCCTCGGTTCGCCCAGGAGGGCCAGTCCGTCTACCGCTGGGCGACCACGCAGCTGCCGCCGATCGCCCGCAAGGTCTGCGAACGCGCCGGTGTCACGCCCGAGGAACTCGCCGCCGTGGTCCTGCACCAGGCCAATCTGAGGATCATCGAACCCGTCGCCAGGAAGATCGGCGCGGTCAACGCCGTCATCGCCAAGGACGTCGTGGATTCGGGCAACACCTCTGCCGCCTCGATCCCGATGGCCCTGTCCAAACTGGTGGAGCGGGGAGAGGTCGAGAGCGGTGCGCCTGTCCTGCTCTTCGGCTTCGGGGGCAACCTTTCGTACGCGGGTCAGGTGATCCGCTGCCCCTGATGCCCCCGCGGAGACATTGTGCTCGGTAGACTGTAGACGATAAGCAATGGCTGCCCGGGCGCCCGGAGGGGGACCGCGATGTTGTCCGCAGGACTGCCGCATGGAACGGTGCCGAAGCTGGAACGGCCGGGGCCGCTGCGCGAGCGCGTCTACGAGGCGCTCCTCGAACTGATCACCACGCGCGCGCTCAGGCCCGGCCAGCACCTCGTGGAGAGCGAGCTGGCCGGGCACCTCGGTGTGTCGCGGCAGCCGGTGCGCGAGGCGCTCCAGCGGCTGAACACCGAGGGCTGGGTCGATCTGCGTCCCGCGCAGGGGGCGTTCGTGCACGAACCCACCGAGGAGGAGGCCGACCAGCTCCTCTCGGTGCGTACGCTGCTGGAGGCCGAGGCCGCCAGGCTCGCCGCCGCCAACTCCGGCCGGCCCGGCATCGAGATCCTGGAGGAGCTCTGCTCGCAGGGTGAGCGGGCCGTCGCCGCCGACGACGTGGACCTCGCCGTCGCCACGAACGCCGCGTTCCACGCCAAGGTCATGGAACTGGCGGGCAACGTCGTCCTGGCCGAGCTCGCGGGGCAGGTGGACCGGCGGGTCCGCTGGTACTACACGCCGGTGGCCCGTCAGCGCGGCACCCAGTCCTGGATCGAGCACCGCGCTCTCATCGCCGCGATCGCCGACCGGGACGAGCAGCGGGCGACGGAGATCATGCGGGCCCACACCGAGCACACCCGGCAGACCTACCACCGTCGCGAACAGGCCTGACCACGACGGTTGCCTCACATCGACGAAGGCCGGGGTGAACGCCCCGGCCTTCGTCGTGCGCGTGCGCCCCGTCCACCTTTCGCGACGCCGCGAGGACCGGCCCGCATCCACCCTTCCTTGCCACGGCGGCATCTTTGTCCTGAGTGTGGAGAAAGTTGGAGCGGATTCGTGCGCAACTTCTTCCCACTCGGGTAAACCGCTGCTACGTTCCCCTCGAAAGCCCGACGGACTGGCCGATTGTGGCGGGGAGGGACGCGTGAGACGCATGACGGCACGACCCGCGAACACGCACCAGGCGCGGCTGCTCCGGCTGTTGCGGAACGGCGGTCCCAACTCCCGTGCGCAGCTGGGTGACCAGGTCGACCTCTCGCGTTCGAAGCTCGCCGTCGAGGTGGACCGGCTGCTGGAGACCGGGCTCGTCGTGGCTGACGGACTCGCCGCCTCGCGAGGCGGACGCCGTTCCCACAACATCAGGCTCGCCCCCGAACTGCGCTTCCTCGGGGTCGACATCGGCGCGACGTCCGTGGACGTCGCCGTGACCAACGCGGAGCTGGAGGTCCTCGGACACCTCAACCACCCGATGGACGTGCGCGAGGGACCCGTCGCCATCTTCGAACAGGTACTGTCCATGGCGGCCAAGCTCCGGGCCTCCGGGCTCGCCGAGGGTTTCGACGGCGCCGGCATCGGGGTTCCCGGACCGGTCCGCTTCCCCGAGGGCGTGCCGGTCGCACCCCCGATCATGCCGGGCTGGGACGGATTCCCGGTCCGCGAGGCGCTGAGCCAGGAACTCGGCTGCCCCGTCATGGTCGACAACGACGTGAACCTGATGGCGATGGGGGAGCAGCACGCGGGCGTGGCCCGATCCGTGGGCGACTTCCTCTGCATCAAGATCGGTACGGGTATCGGCTGCGGCATCGTCGTGGGCGGCGAGGTCTACCGCGGTACGACGGGCAGCGCCGGGGACATCGGCCACATCCAGGTGGAACCCGACGGGCGTGCCTGCGCCTGCGGCAACCGCGGCTGTCTGGAAGCCCACTTCAGCGGCGCGGCCCTGGCCCGTGACGCCGAGGACGCCGCCCGCGCCGGCCGGTCCGCCGAACTGGCGGCCCGACTGGACTCGGCCGGCAGGCTCACGGCCGTCGACGTGGCGGCCGCCGCGGCGGCGGGCGACCCCACCGCGCTCGACCTGATCCGCGAGGGCGGCAACCGGGTGGGCCAGGTCATCGCGGGACTCGTCAGCTTCTTCAATCCGGGTCTCGTCGTGATCGGCGGCGGGGTGACCGGCCTGGGGCACAATCTCCTGGCCAGCGTCCGTACCCAGGTCTACCGGCAGTCGTTGCCGCTGGCCACCGGCAACCTCCCCATCGTCCTCGGTGAGTTGGGGCCCGTCGCCGGAGTGACCGGCGCGGCCAGGCTCATCAGCGACCACCTGTTCTCACCGGCCTGATGTCGGAGCCGGTGTGCTGTTCAGCGAGGGTCCAGCAGTCACCTCGGTGAACACCCCGGCCCTAGCACCGCCCGCACGGCACGCACCACGCACCGTCTGCACCACGTACGGCACGCACAGCCAGCACCTCGCACGGCAGCACGGCACGCACCACGCAGCTACTCCCGTCAGCAGTACGGCACCGCCGGCACTGCGCTCCTGCCCGCTCACCGGCCCTCCCCGGGCCCTCGGCCCCGTCCGAGCCGGGGAGACCCCATTCGCCGAGGGGAATCGTCATGGCACCAGAACCACCCCTGCTCACGATGTCCGGCATCACCAAGTCGTTCCCCGGAGTCCGCGCCCTCGACGGTGTGGACCTGGAGGTCCAGGCCGGCGAAGTCCATTGTCTCCTCGGCCAGAACGGTGCCGGCAAGTCCACCCTCATCAAGGTGCTGGCCGGGGCCCACCAGCCGGACGACGGCGCCATCACCTGGAGCGGCGAGCCGGTCCAGCTCTCCTCGCCGATCACCGCGATGCGCCTGGGAATCGCCACCATCTACCAGGAACTCGACCTGGTGGAGGGCCTGTCGGTCGCGGAGAACGTCTTCCTCGGGCACGAGCCCACCAGCGCGGGCTTCGTCGTCCGCACCCGCGAGGGCCGCACCATGGCCGCCGCCCTCCTGAAGCGACTCGGGCACCCGGAGATCGACCCCGCGCGCGCGGTCGGTGACCTCTCCGCAGCGCACCAGCAGATCGTCTCCATGGCGCGGGCCCTCTCCCACGACGTCCGCCTCATCGTAATGGACGAGCCCTCCGCGGCACTCGACCCCGACGAGGTCGACAACCTCTTCCGCATCGTCGACGGCCTGACCGCCGACGGTGTGGCCGTCGTCTACATCTCGCACCGGCTGGAGGAGATCCGCCGTATCGGCGACCGTGTGACCGTGCTCAAGGACGGCAGGGCCGTCGCCGTCGGCCTTCCCGCCAAGTCCACCCCCACACGCGACATCGTTGCCATGATGACCGGCCGCAACGTCGAGTATGTCTTCCCCGAGCGGCCCGCGCCCGGTACCGCGCACACCGCGGACGAGCCGGTGCTGCGGGTCGAAGGCCTCAGCCGTGAGGGCGAGTTCGAACCGGTGGACCTGGAGCTGAGGCCCGGTGAGATCGTCGGACTGGCCGGGCTCGTGGGCTCCGGGCGCTCCGAGATCCTGGAGACCGTCTACGGCGCGCGCAAGCCGTCCTCGGGACGCGTCCTGGTCGGCGGAAAGCCCCTGCGCCCCGGCAGCGTACGGGCGGCGGTGGCGGCGGGGATCGGCCTGGCGCCCGAGGAACGCAAGGCTCAGGCCCTGCTGCTGACCGAATCGGTCACCCGGAACGTCTCCGTCTCCTCCCTCTCCCGCTTCGCCCGGGCCGGCTGGATCGACCGGGGCGCGGAGCGCAAGGCCGCCCGGACGGCGACCCGCGAGCTCTCCCTGCGCCCGGACAACCCGGACGCCGCGGTGCGCACCCTGTCGGGCGGCAACCAGCAGAAGGCGGTCCTCGCCCGCTGGCTGCTCCGCGGATGCCGGGTCCTGCTGCTCGACGAACCGACCCGCGGCGTCGACGTCGGCGCCCGCGCCGAGCTGTACGCCGTGATCCGCCGGCTGGCCGACGAAGGCCTCGCCGTTCTGCTCGTCTCCAGCGAAGTGCCCGAAGTGCTGGGCCTCGCCGACCGGGTGCTGGTGCTCCGGGAGGGCCGTGTCGTGCACACGGCCGATGCCAGGGAGCTCGACGAGCACCGTGTACTCGACCTCGTCATGGAAGGGAGCCCGACGTCATGACACAGCCCGCACCGTCGGCGCAGCACCACGGGCCGGAGAAGGGGGCCGTCGCCGGTCCCGCCGCCGCGCCGCCCTCGAAGCAGGGCGGTGGCCTGCGCGCACTCGGCCTGCGCGCCGATGTCCGGAACCTGTCGCTGCTCGGCGTCCTCGCCGTACTGATAGCCGTCGGCGGTTTCACCGAACCGGACGCGTTCCTGGACACCGGGAACCTCCAGCTGATCCTGACGCAGTCCTCCGTCATCGGGGTCGTCACCGTCGGCGTCACCTTCGTGATCATCAGCGGGGGCATCGACCTGTCGGTCGGCGCGATGGTGGCCCTCGCATCCGTCTGGGCGACGACGCTCGCCACCCAGGACTTCGGCTTCGCGGGCATCCTGTTCACCGCCGTGGTCGTCGGACTCGGGGCCGGTCTGGTCAACGGGCTCCTGATCGCGTACGGCGGCATGGTCCCGTTCATCGCGACACTGGCCATGCTCGCGTCAGCGCGCGGCCTTGCCCTGCAGCTCACCGACGGCAAGACGCAGATCGTCACCGTCCAGTCCGTACTGGACCTGGGCCTGCCCGACAGTTACGTCCTCGGTATCCCGCCCCTGGTCCTCGTCTTCGCGGCGGTGACCGTGGCGGGGTGGCTGATTCTGAACCGCACGACCTTCGGGCGCCGCACGGTCGCCGTCGGCGGCAACGCGGAAGCGGCACGGCTCGCCGGCATCGACGTACGCCGTCAGCGTCTCTACCTCTACCTGCTCTCCGGGCTGTGCTGCGGCATCGCCGCCTTCATGCTGGTCATCCTGTCCGGATCGGGCCAGAACACGAACGGCAACCTCTACGAGCTCGACGCCATCGCCGCCGCGATCATCGGCGGCACCCTCCTGAGCGGCGGCCGGGGCACCATCGTCGGCTCGGTGCTCGGGGTCCTGGTGTTCACCACGATCCAGAACATCTTCGCGCTCAACAACCTTCAGAGCGACGTCCAGCAGATCGCCAAGGGCGCCATCATCGTCGCCGCCGTCCTCGTCCAGCGCCGCACACTGCGCGGCGGCGATACCTGAGCACCGCTCTCGTGACCGAGCACTGATCACCCACCCGCTGTTCCGTACACACCGCACCGGATGAAGGGTTCGACAGCCATGCCAGAAACCAGCCGCAGAGGACTGCTCTTCGGCACCGCGGCCGTCTCCGCGGGAGCCTTCCTCACCGCCTGCACCAGCAACGAGCCCAAGGAGAAGACGGCCGCCCAGAGCAACCAGCCCGCCGCCGACGACAAGCCGGGGACGCCCGTCACCATCGGCTTCGCCGGGCCCCAGGCCGACCACGGATGGCTCAACGCGATCAACGTCAACGCCAAGTCGCGGGCCGAGAAGTACTCCGAGGTGACCCTGGAGATCACCGAGGGATCCAACGACACGGCCATCCAGATCGGCCAGGTCAAGACGCTCATCAACAAGAAGGTCGACGTCCTCGTCGTCCTCCCCGCCGACGGCAAGGCCCTCACCCAGGTCGGCCTGGAGGCCATGAAGGCGGGCATCCCGGTCGTCAACCTCGACCGCATCTTCGCCTCACCGCAGGCCTACCGTTGCTGGGTCGGCGGCGACAACTACGGCATGGGCCTCAACGCGGGGCACTACATCGGCGAACAGCTCAAGGACAAGTCGGGCGCCAAGGTCGTCGAGCTCGCAGGCATCGACGCCCTGGAACTCACCAAGCAGCGCAGCCAGGGCTTCGCCGACGCCCTCAAGAACTACCCCAACATCAAGTTGGTGGCCCGTCAGGCGGCCGACTTCACGGTGGAGTCGGGGCAGGCGAAGATGGCGCAGCTGCTTCAGGCGCAGAAGCAGTTCGACGCCCTCTGGAACCACGACGACGACCAGGGCGTGGGCGCCCTGCGGGCCATCCAGCAGGCCGGGCGCGACGAGTTCATCATGGTCGGCGGAGCCGGCGCGAAGTCCGCGATGGACGCCATCAAGGCCGACAACAGCGTCCTGAAGGCGACCGTGCTGTACCCGCCGACCATGGCCGCGTCCGCGATCGACCTGGCCCGCGCACTCGGCCAGAACAAGGGCGTCGCGGGCCTCTCCGAGATGGAGATCCCGACCTCGCTCACGCTCTACTCGGCCGTGGTCACGAAGGAGAACATCGACCAGTACCTGCCGACGGGCTTCAGCTGATCCCGCACCACCGCCGCCACCGAACCACCGACGAGGAGGAAGTCCGCATGGCCCGTAGGGAAGAGACGGAGCAGGAGACCGGAGCACCGCCACCGACGGCGACGCTCGGGGTCGGCATGGTCGGGTACGCGTTCATGGGAGCCGCCCACTCACAGGGGTGGCGCACCGCGGGGCACGTCTTCGACCTGCCGGTGAGGCCGGCTCTCGCCGCGATCTGCGGACGCGACCGTACGGCCGTCGAGGCCGCCGCCGCCCGGCACGGCTGGGCGGCGGCGGAGACCGACTGGCGTGCGCTCATCGCCCGGGACGACGTGCAGCTGGTCGACATCTGCACACCCGGCGACAGCCATGCGGAGATCGCCATCGCCGCGCTGGAGGCGGGCAAGCACGTGCTGTGCGAGAAGCCGCTCGCCAACACCGTCGCGGAGGCGGAGGCCATGGTGGACGCCGCCGAACGCGCCTCCGCCCGGGGCCAGGTGGCGATCGTGGGCTTCAACTACCGCAAGGTGCCCGCCCTCACCTTCGCCCGCAGGATGATCGAGGAGGGAAGGCTGGGCACCCTGCGGCACGTCCGGGCCACCTATCTCCAGGACTGGCTCGTCGACCCCGAGTCGCCGCTGACCTGGCGGCTCAAGCGTGAGCACGCCGGGTCCGGTGCGCTGGGGGACCTCGGGGCCCACATCGTCGACCTCGCCCAGTACCTGGCCGGTGAGCCGCTGGTGGGAGTGTCGGCGATGAGCGAGACCTTCGTCCGGGAGAGGCCCGTGCTCGCGGGTCCGGGCGCGGGGCTCTCGGGCTCCGCGGACCGTACCGTGCGAGGGACGGTCACCGTCGACGACGCGGCACTGTTCACCGGACGTCTCGCGTCCGGCGCCCTGGCCTCCTTCGAGGCGACCCGGATGGCGGCCGGGCGCAAGAACGCCCTCCGGCTGGAGATGAACGGTGAGCTGGGGTCGATCGCCTTCGACCTGGAACGCCTCAACGAACTCTCCTTCCACGACCACACCGAGCCGGCCACCACCGCGGGCTTCCGGCGGATCCTCGTCACAGAGCCCCAGCACCCCTACCTGGAGGCGTGGTGGCCGCCGGGTCACGGCCTCGGCTACGAGCACACCTTCGTGCACCAGGCCAGGGACGTGGTGCGCACCATCGCCGAAGGCCGCCCGCCCGTACCGTCGTTCGCCGACGGGCTCCAGGTTCAGCGGGTCCTCGCCGCAGTCGAGGAGAGCGCCGCCAAGAACTCCGTCTACACACCGGTGCCCTACTAGGAGGTTGTGCGCATGCCCCGTCCCTTCACACTCTTCACCGGCCAATGGGCCGACCTGCCACTGGAGGAGGTCGCCCGGCACGCGCGGGACTTCGGTTATGACGGCCTCGAACTCGCCTGCTGGGGAGACCACTTCGAGGTCGACAAGGCCCTCGCGGATCCCGGCTACCTCGACGGGCGGCGGGAGCTGCTCGACAAGTACGGCCTCAAGTGCTGGGCGATATCGAACCACCTGGTCGGCCAGGCCGTCTGCGACGACCCGATCGACGAGCGCCACCAGGGCATCCTGCCCGCCCGCATCTGGGGGGACGGGGAGCCCGAGGGCGTACGCCGCCGGGCCGCGAAGGAGATCGAGAACACCGCCAGGGCGGCAGCCGCCTTCGGCGTCGACACGGTCATCGGCTTCACCGGATCCTCCATCTGGCACCTGGTCGCGATGTTCCCGCCGGTACCCCCGCACATGATCGAGCGCGGGTACGAGGACTTCGCGGAGCGCTGGAACCCGATCCTGGACGTCTTCGACGCCGAGGGGGTCCGCTTCGCCCACGAGGTACATCCCAGTGAGATCGCGTACGACTACTGGACCACCCACCGGGCCCTGGAAGCGGTTGACCACCGGCCGGCGTTCGGGCTGAACTTCGACCCGAGCCACTTCGTGTGGCAGGACCTCGATCCCGTCGGCTTCCTCTACGACTTCCGGGACCGGATCTACCACGTCGACTGCAAGGAGGCGCGCAAGCGCCTCGACGGCCGCAACGGACGCCTCGGCTCCCACCTGCCCTGGGGCGACCCGCGGCGTGGCTGGGACTTCGTCTCCGCGGGGCACGGTGACGTGCCCTGGGAGGACGTCTTCCGGATGATGCGGTCCATCGGTTACGAGGGTCCGGTCTCGGTGGAGTGGGAGGACGCCGGCATGGACCGGCTGACGGGTGCACCGGAGGCACTGGCGTCGCTGAAGCGCTTCGACTTCGACCCGCCCAGCGCGTCCTTCGACGCCGCGTTCGGAGGCGGCGACTGACACCGGGCGGGGCCCTCCCGCATCTACCGGGAGGGCCCCGCCCCCAGTTCCCGTACCCCGGCGGCGGCCGGGACGCACGGCGGCACCAACCCCCTCGGCGGCCGGCACAGGAAGCCAGGGGGCCGCTCGGCATGCCCGGACGCACCTTTGTCCTTCCGCGGGGAGAAGTTCAACCCAGTCTCTGCGCAAGGGCTTTCCGTACGGGACGAACGCGGCTACGGTCCCATACGTGTACACGACATGACTCGCGTCACCGGGGCCACACGGCTCCGGGGACGAGCGCGGCAGTCCCCGCGCGGAACGGCAGAAACGCACCCGCCCGAACAACCGGCACACTCCGGAGGACGCACGTGCACAGAAGCAGCAGACGGCTCCGCGCCCGAAAGACACTCGCACTTCTCACCGGTGGCCTGCTCGCCGCCGCCACGCTCACCCTGGGCTCCTCGCCCGCCACCGCCGACGCCCCCAAGGCCTCGGCCGCGCAGGACGCTGCCGAGGACTTCCAGCAGGTCACCCTCGCCAAGGGGGCGGCCGAGACGGGCGAACCCATGACGCTGGCGGTCCTCCCCGACCGCAGCGTGCTGCACACGTCGCGCGGCGGCGAGCTGCGGATCACCGACAGTGCGGGCAACACCCGGATCTCCGGCACCATCCCCGTCTACTCGCACGACGAGGAAGGCCTCCAGGGGGTCGCGATCGACCCCGACTTCGCGCAGAACCGGGCGATCTACCTCTACTACGCGCCGCCGCTGGACACCCCCGCCGGCGACGCCCCGGAGAACGGCACCGCCGCGGACTTCGCGAAGTTCGAGGGCGTGAACCGCCTCTCCCGCTTCGTCCTCAAGGAGGACGGGACCCTCGACAACGCCAGCGAGAAGAAGGTCCTCGACATCCCGACCACCCGTGGCATCTGCTGCCACGTCGGCGGGGACATCGACTTCGACGCGCAGGGCAACCTCTACCTCTCGACGGGCGACGACTCCAACCCGTTCGCGTCCGACGGCTACTCGCCGCTGGACGACCGGGCGGACCGCAACCCCGCGTTCGACGCCCGCCGCACCTCGGGCAACACCAACGACCTCCGCGGCAAGATCCTCCGCATCAAGGTGGCCGGCGACGGCTCGTACACCGTCCCGGACGGCAACCTCTTCGCTCCGGGCACGGACAAGACGCGCCCCGAGATCTACGCCATGGGCTTCCGCAACCCCTTCCGCTTCAGTGTCGACAAGGCCACCGGCATCCTGTACGTCGGTGACTACGGCCCCGACGCGGGCTCAGCGGACCCGAACCGAGGACCCGCGGGCCAGGTCGAGTTCGCCCGCGTGACGAAGCCGGGCAACTTCGGCTGGCCCTTCTGCACCGGGGACAACCAGGCCTTCAACGACTACGACTTCGCCACGGGGACCTCCGGCCCGCGCTTCGACTGCGCCGCCCCGAAGAACGAGTCGCGGTACAACACCGGTCTTGTGGACCTCCCGCCGTCGCAGGCCGCCTGGATCCCGTACGACGGCGCGTCCGTGCCCGAGTTCGGCACCGGCTCCGAGTCCCCGATGGGCGGGCCCGTCTACCACTACGACGCCGGCCTCGACTCGCCGGTGAAGTTCCCCGAGGAGTACGACGGCGACTTCTTCGCCGGGGAGTTCGGCCGGCAGTGGATCAAGCGCATCGAGCAGGACGGCGACGGAGCCGTGAAGTCCATCAACGACGTCCCGTGGACCGGGACGCAGGTGATGGACATGGCCTTCGGCCCGGACGGGGCACTGTACGTCCTGGACTACGGCCTCTCCTGGTTCGGTGGCGACGAGCACTCGGCGCTCTACCGCATCGAGAACGCCACCGGCGGCCGCTCACCCATCGCGGAGGCGTCCTCGAACAGGACCTCCGGTACCGCGCCGCTCAAGGTGAAGTTCTCGTCCGCCGGCACGACCGACGGTGACGGCGACGCCCTGACCTACGCGTGGGACTTCGGCGACGGCGGTAAGTCCACCTCGGCCAACCCCACCCACAAGTACAAGAAGAACGGTACGTACACCGCCACCGTCACGGCCAAGGACCCGACGGGCCGCACCGGCTCGGCGAGCGTGCACGTGACCGTCGGCAACACCGCGCCCACCGTCGTGCTGGACGCCCCGCTCGACGGCAGGCCCTTCGAGTTCGGCGACAAGGTGCCCTTCAAGGTGACCGTCACCGACCCGGAGGACGGCACCGTCGACTGCAGCAAGGTCGAGGTCAAGTTCACCCTCGGACACGACAGCCACGGCCACGACATCACCACCGAGCACGGCTGCGAAGGCACCATCACGACGGCCATGGAGGGCGGCCACGACCCCAACGCCAACATCTACGGCGGCATCTCCGCGTCCTACACGGACGGCGGGGGCGGCGGCCAGGCCGCACTGACCGGCCGTGACCAGGCGAAGCTCCAGCCCCGCCACCGCCAGGCCGAGCACTTCGACAGGTCCTCCGGCATCAGCACACCCAGCAAGACCAGCGCCCACGGCGGCAGGACAGTCGGCGACATCGACAACGACGACTGGATCTCCTTCACCCCGTACATCCTCGACGGCACCACCAAGCTCACCGCCCGTACCTCCTCGGCGGGTGCCGGAGGGTTCCTCGAAGTGCGGGCGGGATCGCCCACCGGCAAGATCCTCGGCTCCGCTCCGGTCCCGGTGACCGGCAGCTGGGACTCGTTCCAGGACATCGACGTGCCGCTGCGCGGGGCGCCGAAGAAGGCCACGGAACTCTTCCTCGTCTTCAAGGGCGGGAGCGGGGCACTCTACGACGTGGACGACTTCGAGCTGTCGAACAGCCCCGTGGACAAGACCGCCAAGCGCGTCCTCGTGTTCTCCAAGACCGGCGGCTTCCGCCACGACTCGATCCCCACCGGCGTCGCCGCGCTCAAGGAGCTCGGCAAGGACACCAACATCACGGTCGACTCCACCGAGGAGGCCGGCCAGTTCACCACCAGCAACCTGGCGCGCTACGACGCCGTCGTCTTCCTGTCGACGACCGGTGACATCCTCAACGCCGACCAGCAGAAGGCCTTCGAGAACTTCGTGGCCACCGGCGGCGGGTACATGGGCGTCCACGCGGCCGCCGACACCGAGTACGACTGGAAGTTCTACGGCGGACTGGTCGGGGCGTACTTCTCCTCGCACCCGCAGATCCAGCCGGCGACCGTGCGGGTGGAGAACCACGACCACCCCGCGACCGCGCACCTGGACGAGGCCTGGGACCGTACCGACGAGTGGTACAACTACCGCACCAACCCGCGGGACAAGGCCCAGGTCCTCGCCACGCTCGACGAGACCAGCTACACCGGCGGCACGATGAAGGGCGACCACCCGATCGCCTGGTGCCAGGCATACGAGGGTGGCCGCTCCTTCTACACGGGCCTCGGCCACACCAAGGAGTCCTACGCCGAACCGGCATTCCGCCAGCACCTGCTGGGCGGGCTGCGGTACGCCTCGGGCCAGGTCAAGGCCAACTGCAAGCCCGACACCGGCTACCGGTCGATCTTCAACGGCAAGACGCTCGAAGGCTGGAAGCAGGCAGGCCCCGGCAAGTTCACCGTCGCCGACGGCGAGCTGCGCTCCGAGGGCGGCATGGGCCTGCTGACCTACCAGGCCAAGGAGCTGAAGTCCTACTCGCTGAAGCTCGACTGGAAGATGGCGGGCGACGACAACTCCGGTGTGTTCGTCGGCTTTCCGGAGTCGGACGACCCGTGGTCCGCGGTGGACAACGGCTACGAGGTCCAGATCGACGCCACCGACGCGGCCGACCGCACGACCGGTGCCGTCTACACCTTCAAGTCCGCCGACCTCAAGGCCCGTGACCGGGTCCTGCGGCCTCCCGGCCAGTGGAACAGCTACGAGATCAAGGTCCAGGGCGAGCGCCTCCAGGTGTTCCTCAACGGTGTGAAGATCAACGACTTCACCAACACCGTGCCCGGCCGCAGTCTGAAGGACGGCTTCATCGGTCTCCAGAACCACGGGGCCGACGACCAGGTGTCCTTCCGTGACATCCAGCTGAAGGAACTGCCCTCGACGTAGGGCGGCCACCTCCTGCGCCGACGGTGGGCGGGGATGCCCCGGCTCCCCGCCCACCGTCCACCACCCCTCTACATCCCCCCAGGGAGGCAGCCCGTGAGCGCACATGCCGTTCGTACCGGAGTCTGGTTCATCGGAGCCCGCGGCTCAGTCGCCACCACCGCGACCGCCGGATGCGCGGCCATCGCGGCCGGTCTCCACCCACCGACCGGCATGGTCACCGAGACACCCCCCTTCACGGACACCGGGCTGCCACCCCTGTCCTCACTCGTCTTCGGCGGTCACGACACCCTCGACTGCCCGCTGCCCAAGCGGGCCGAAGCCCTCGCGGCCGGCGGTGTGCTCCCGCACGGGCTTCCCTCCGCCGTCGAGGCCGAACTCCTCCGTGCCGACGCGGAGATACGCCCAGGTGGACCACTCGCCGGTGACACACGGACCGACGAGGAGCTGATCGCCGCCTTCACCACCGACCTCGAGGACTTCGCCCGCCGCCACGAACTGGCCCGGACCGTCGTCATCAACGTGGCGTCGACGGAGCCCGCGCCCGCCGAGGACGACGCGCGGCTTCCCGCCAGCTCCCTCTACGCGGCCGCCGCACTCCGCGCGGGCTGCGCGTACGCCAACTTCACCCCCTCCACGGGCCTGCGCAGCCCCCGCCTCCAGGACGCCGTCGAATCCAGCGGACTTCCCCACGCCGGACGCGACGGCAAGACGGGTCAGACCCTGCTCCGCTCCGTGCTCGCCCCGATGTTCGTGCAGCGCGCGCTGCCGGTGCGGGCGTGGTCGGGTACGAACCTGCTGGGCGGCGGGGACGGGGCGGCGCTGGCCGACCCCGCGGCGGCGGCGGCCAAGAACGCGGGCAAGGAGCGCGTACTCGCCGACACCCTCGGGGCCGCCCCCGAGGGCGAGGTCCACATCGACGACGTCCCCGCGATGGGCGACTGGAAGACCGCCTGGGACCACGTCGCCTTCGACGGCTTCCTCGGCTCGCGGATGATCCTCCAGACGATCTGGCAGGGCTGCGACTCGGCCCTGGCCGCTCCCCTGGTCCTTGACCTGGCCCGGCTGCTGGCCCGCTCCCACGAGGCGGGCCTGACCGGGCCGCGACCCGAACTGGGCTTCTACTTCAAGGATCCCGACGGGGGGCCGGCCGCACTGTCCGAGCAGTACGCCTCCCTGCTGGCCTTCGCCGACCGGCTGCGGGCCGCCCGGTGAGGCCGCTCAGGCCGGCCGCGGAGACGGCCGGGACACCGCGGGTGCCCGGAGCCCGGCCCCTGGCCGCGGTCCCGGTTCCGCGGCCTTCGGACAGCCTGTCCGGTGCGGGCGGGACTGCGCCCGCACCGGACAGGCCCCATAACCGTGGACGCCTGCGCGCCTGGGCCGAACTGCTGCGGGTCTCCGCGTTGTTCAGCGTGCCCGGTGACGCGCTCGCCGGAGCCGCCGCCGTCGGCCGCCCCGGGCGCGGCACGGCACTCGCCATCGGTGCGTCGCTGTGCCTGTACGAGGCCGGCATGACCCTCAACGACTGGGCGGACCGCGAGGAGGACGCCCTGGACCGCCCGCACCGCCCGATCCCCTCGGGCCGCGTCGCCCCCGGCGCGGCCCTGGCGGCGGCCGGCGTCCTCACCGCGGCGGGCCTGGCCCTGGCATCACGCGCCGGCCGACCGGCCCTCGCGGTGGCGTCCGGGCTTGCGGCCACGGTCTGGGCGTACGACCTGCACCTGAAGCACACGAAGCTGGGCCCGGCGGCGATGGCCTCGGCCCGCGCCCTGGACCTGATGCTCGGTGCCACGGCGACGGCGACGCCTAGAACCCGGGCAGGGAGCCGGCCGGTCGCCGCGGAGGCGCCGGGACGCGGGGGAGAGGCCCCAGGGGCATCCCGCTCAGGCAACCGTCCGGCCATCCTTGTACGCCCGCACCAGGCCACCAGGAGCTCGGGCGCCGCACGGCCACTCCGCTCCGCGCTCCCCTCCGCCCTCGTGCTCGGCGCACACACCTACGCGGTCACAGCTGTCTCCCGCCACGAGGCACAGGGCGGATCCTCCGCCGCGCCGCTGGCCGCGCTAGCCGGGGTCGCCGCGCTCGCGGCGGCCGTCCTGCGCGCGCGCCCGTCATCGCCAGGTGGGCGCGGCACACCGGGAACCCGGGTCGGGAGTGCGGACAGCGGCCCACCGGAAGTGCCGTCCGGCTCCGGGCGGCTCCTTCTCCCCGCCTTCACCGGCTCCTACCTGCGCACGTCCGCGATCCCGCTCCTCCACGCCGCACTCAACCCCTCGCCGCCCCTCACCCAGCGCGCCGTCGGCGGCGGCATCCGGGCGATGATCCCGTTGCAGGCCGCACTGGCAGCGAGGGCCGGCGCACCCGTCAACGGGCTCGCGGTCATGGGGCTCGTCCCCCTCGCCCGCGCGCTGGCCCGGAAGGTGAGCCCCACATGACGCTCCGCTTCGGCTACGGCACCAACGGACTGACCGACCTCCGGCTCGACGACGCCCTCGGCCTGCTCGCCGACCTCGGCTACGACGGCGTCGGGCTGACCCTCGACCACATGCACCTCGACCCGATGGCCCCGGACCTCGCCGTCCGGACCCGCCGGGTGGCGGGCAGGCTCGCAGACCTCGGGCTGGGCGTGACCGTCGAGACCGGAGCCCGGTACGTCCTGGACCCCCGGCGCAAGCACGGCCCCTCCCTCCTGGACCCGGATCCCGAGGCTCGCGCCGCCCGTACGGCCCTGCTGGTCCGTGCCGTCGACGTGGCCGCCGAACTGGGTGCCCACGCCGTGCACTGCTTCAGCGGCATCACCCCGCCGGACACCACCGCCGACACCGCCTGGCACCGGCTGACGGACGCCCTCACCCCTGTCCTCGACGCCGCCGGGCGCGCGGGCGTCCCCGTCGCCATCGAGCCGGAACCCGGCCACCTCCTCGCCACGCTCGCGGACTTCCACCGGCTGCGCACCCTGCTCGCAGACCCCGGGCCGCTCGGGCTCACACTCGACATCGGCCACTGCCAGTGCCTGGAACCCGCACCGCCCGTCGAGTGCGTGAAGGAGGCCGCGCCGTGGCTGCGCCACGTCCAGATCGAGGACATGCGGCGGGGAAAGCACGAACACCTGCCGTTCGGCGACGGCGAGATCGACTTCCCGCCGGTGCTGGAAGCCCTGGCCGCCACCGGGTACAGCGGTCTGACCGTCGTCGAACTGCCCCGGCACTCCCACGCGGGACCCGAACTCGCCCGCCACTCGATCGACTTCCTCCGCGCGGCTGCCGGCCGGGCCCCCGCGAGGACGAGCACGCCCCTGGTCGCGGCCGACCGGGCCACCGGAGCGACGAACGGAGGCGCACCGTGCTGATCGACCACAAGGAACTCGACGGCCTGCTCCCGGGTGCGGCCAGGGCCTGGCTCGACGAGGCGCTCGACGAGGCCGCCCACGCGGCGTCCCACCCCGGCGCCGACAGCGGTACACCACCCTGGGAACTGCGGTTCGCCTCCGCGGGCCGGCACTGCGGACTGGAAAACGCCGACTCCGTACGCGCGCTGCTGCTCGTCGAGGCGCGGGCCGGACTGTCCGCGGTCACCCGGCTCTACGAACAGGGCACCGCGGCCGAGCGGCGTGCCGTCCTCCTCACTCTGCACCGGCTCGATCTCGGGGCCCGCGCGCTGCCGCTCGTCGAGGACGCACTGCGCACCAACGACACCCGGCTGGTCGCCGCGGCGGTCGGCCCCTACGGCGCGGCCCACCTCGACGCCCACGGCTGGCGGCACGCCGTCCTCAAGTGCCTGTTCACCGAGGTCCCCGTGGAGGCCCTGGACCGGCTCGCCGCCCGCGCCCGTGGCGACGCCGAACTCGCCGAGATGCTGGGTGACTTCGCCGCCGAGCGCATCGCCGCGGGACGCCCCGTACCCCCCGGTCTGCTGACCGTCCTCGAACACACGGCCCCCGGCCCCGCCCCCGCCCCCACGGAGGAGTCCTGATGCGCATCTTCGACCCCCACATCCACATGACCTCCCGCACCACGGACGACTACCAGGCGATGTACGACGCGGGTGTCCGGGCCCTGGTGGAGCCCTCCTTCTGGCTCGGCCAGCCCCGCACCTCGCCCGCCAGCTTCTTCGACTACTTCGACGCACTCCTGGGCTGGGAGCCGTTCCGCGCCTCGCAGTACGGCATAGCCCACCACTGCACGCTCGCCCTGAACCCCAAGGAGGCGAACGACCCGCGCTGCACCCCGGTCCTCGACGCACTGCCCCGGTATCTCGTCAAGGACTCCGTCGTCGCCGTCGGTGAGATCGGCTACGACTCGATGACACCCGCAGAGGACACCGCCCTCGCCACCCAGCTCCAGCTCGCCTCGGAGCACGGTCTGCCCGCGCTCGTCCACACCCCGCACCGTGACAAGCTCGCCGGGCTGCACCGGACCATCGATGTCGTCCGGGAGTCCGACCTGGCCCCGGAGTTCGTCCTGCTCGACCACCTCAACGAGACGACGGTCGAGGACGCCCTGGACAGCGGCTGCTGGGCCGGCTTCTCCATCTATCCCGACACCAAGATGGACGAGGACCGGATGGTCTCGGTCCTGCGGAGCCACGGCAGTGACAGGATCCTCGTCAACTCGGCGGCGGACTGGGGGAAGAGCGATCCGCTGAAGACGCGCAAGGTCGCCGACGCCATGCTGAAGGCCGGGTTCGACGAGGACGAGGTCGACAAGGTGCTCTGGCGCAACCCCGTCGCCTTCTACGGCCAGAGCGGCCGGCTCCAGCTCGACACCGTCGCTCCCGCGCGGCTCCACGAGGGAAACTCCATCCTCCGCGGCGGGGAGTGACCGTGCGCTTCCGCCACCCCGACGGCTCCGTCGTCCACCTCGCGTACTGCACGAACGTGCATCCTGCCGAAACTCTCGAAGGGGTGCGCGCCCAGCTGCGCGACCACTGCGAGCCCGTACGCAAACGGCTCGGGCGTGACCGCATCGGCATCGGCCTCTGGCTCGCCAAGGACGCCGCGCGTGCCCTGATCAACGACCCCGCGGCGCTCCGCTCGTTGCGCGGCGAGCTGGAGCGGCGCGGCCTGGAAGTGGTCACCCTCAACGGCTTCCCCTACGAGGGTTTCGGCGCCCAGGAGGTCAAGTACCGGGTCTACAGTCCGGACTGGACCGACCCCGAGCGCCTCGCCCACACCACGGACCTGGCCCGGCTGCTCGCCGCCCTGCTGCCCGACGACGTCACCGAGGGGACCATCTCGACCCTCCCGATCGCCTGGCGCACTCCGTTCGACGACGACCCCACGGCCGGGAGCACCGCCCGGAAGGCGCTCACCGTGCTCGCGCAGCGGCTCGACGCCCTCGCCGAACTGACCGGCAAGTCCATCGGCATCGGCCTCGAACCCGAGCCCGGCTGCACCGTGGAGACCACGGCCGACGCCATCGCGCCCCTGAGCGCCGTGGGGCACGAACGCATCGGCATCTGCGTCGACACCTGTCACCTCGCGACATCCTTCGAGGACCCCGAGACCGCGCTCGACGCCCTGCGGACGGCCGGCATCCGCGTCGCCAAGGCGCAGCTCTCGGCCGCGCTGCACGCCGAACACCCCCATCTGCCCGAGGTGCGCGCCGCCCTCGGCGCGTTCGCCGAACCCCGCTTCCTTCACCAGACACGCGCATCGACGGCCGAGGGTCTCGTGGGGACCGACGACCTCGACGAAGCGGTGTCCGGCGGGGCGCTCCCCGACAGCACGCCCTGGCGCTCGCACTTCCACGTCCCCCTGCACGCGCCCCCCGCGCCGCCGCTCTCCTCCACGCTCCCCGTCCTCCAGTCCGTGCTGACCCGGCTCGTCGGCGGGGCCGTGCCCCTCACCCGGCACCTCGAGGTCGAGACGTACACCTGGCAGGCACTCCCCGCGGAACAGCGGCCCCGCACCCGCACCCAGCTGGCCGACGGCATCGCAGCCGAACTCACCCTCGCCCGGGACCTCCTTGTCGACCTGGGTCTGAAGGAGCTCCCATGACCGCACCTGAAACCGGTACGCACCCCACCCCGCTGCTCGTCCTCGACGTCGTCGGACTCACGCCGCAGCTGCTCGCGCACATGCCGAACCTCCGCGCCATGGCCGGGTCGAAGGCACCGCTGTCCACCGTGCTGCCCGCCGTAACCTGCGCCGCCCAGTCCACCTTCCTCACCGGCACGATGCCCTCCGAGCACGGCATCGTCGCCAACGGCTGGTACTTCCGGGAACTCGGCGACGTCCTCCTGTGGCGCCAGCACAACGGACTCGTCGAGGGCGACAAGCTGTGGGACGCGGCCCGGCGCGCGCACCCCGGCTACACCGTCGCCAACATCTGCTGGTGGTACGCGATGGGCGCCGACACCGACTGGACCGTCACCCCCAGGCCCGTGTACTACGCCGACGGCCGCAAGGAACCCGACTGCTACACCAGGCCCCCGGCGCTGCACGACGAGCTGACCGAGAAGCTGGGCACCTTCCCCCTCTTCCACTTCTGGGGCCCCGGTGCCGACCTGGTCTCCTCGCAGTGGATCATCGACGCCACCCGCCACGTCCTGGCCACCCGTACCCCTGACCTGGCCCTCTGCTACCTCCCTCACCTCGACTACGACCTCCAGCGTTACGGCCCCGACGACCCGCGCTCCCACCGGGCGGCGGCCGACCTCGACCGTGCCGTGGCGCCGCTCCTCGACGACGCCAGAGCCCAGGGCCGCACCGTCGTCGCACTCTCCGAGTACGGCATCACCCGGGTCGACCGCCCCGTGGACATCAACCGCGCCCTGCGCCGGGCCGGCCTGCTGGAGGTGCACACCCAGGACGGCATGGAGTATCTCGACCCGATGACCTCCCGCGCCTTCGCCGTCGCCGACCACCAGCTCGCCCACGTCTACGTGCGCAGGCCGGAGGACCTCGAGGCCACGAGGGCGGCACTCGCGGACCTGCCGGGGATCGCCGAACTCCTCGACGACGAGGGCAAGAAGGCGAACCACCTGGACCACCCCCGCTCCGGCGAGCTCGTCGCCGTCGCGGAGAAGGACGCCTGGTTCACGTACTACTACTGGCTCGACGACGCGCACGCACCCGACTTCGCGCAGCTCGTCGAGATCCACCGCAAACCGGGCTACGACCCCGTGGAGCTCTTCATGGACCCCCAGGACCCCTATGTCCGGGTCAAGGCGGTCTCGGCGGTCGCCCGCAAGAAGCTCGGGATGCGCTACCGCATGGCGGTCGTCCCGCTCGACCCCTCACCTATCCGCGGCAGCCACGGCCGCCTCCCCACGAGCGACGACGAAGGTCCGCTCATCCTCTGCTCCACCCCCCACGCTTTCACCGGCCGAGTCCAGGCCACCGAAGTGAAGTCCCTGCTCCTCCAGCTTGCCGGACTCCACTGACAATCCGCCCGCCCCGCACATCCACAGGGAGATACGTGATCATGAGCCGCACCCCGAAGGACCCGGAACTCGCGAGCAGACTCAGCCGTCGCAACGTCCTGGGCGTCGCAGCAGGAACCGCTGCCGCCACACTCATCGGCGGCGCCGCGCAGGCGGCGGCCCCGCAGAGCGGGCAAGGCCACGGACACGGACACGGGCAGGGCAAGGGCCGCCCCGTCCTGCCCCCCGGCCGCCTCGGCATCCAGCTGTACAGCCTGCGGGACAAGGTCTCCACCCTCGGCTTCGCGCCTGTCTTCGCCGAACTGGAGAAGTACGGTTACGACGAGATCGAGTTCGCCGGGTACACCCAGGGCTCGGCCGGGGCCATCACCCTCGCCCAGCTCAAGAAGCTGGCCAAGGACCACGGACTGAACCCCATCGGAAGCCATGTCGGCTACTCCGATGACAACAACCCCGGCGCCTACACCTTCGCCCAGAACCTCACCAAGGTCCTCGACGACGCCGAGGCCCTCGGCCTCAAGCACATCGGGACCGCCTCCGGGCCCTTCCGCTACGGCTCGACCGTCGACGGCTGGAAGCGTGCGGCCGAGGACTTCAACACCTACGGCGCCGCGGCCCGCAGGCGCGGCATGAAGTTCTACCAGCACAACCACGCGGAGGAGTTCTCCTTCGCCACCGACAAGCCGAACGTACGGCTCTACGACGTCCTGCTCGCCGAGACCGACCCCGACCTGGTGTACCTGGAGATGGACATCTACTGGGCCCTCTGCGCCCAGTTCCGTTTCGGCAAGCGGGCCGACGGCACACCGGCGCCCTTCAACCCCATCGACTACGTGCTCAAGCAGCCCGACCGGTACCCCCTCTTCCACGTCAAGGACGGCACACGTAACGACAGCGCCCGCGACGGCTACGACATGACCGACGTCGGCGACGGCGACATCGATTACAAGAACTTCCTGAGCCGGGTCACCGCGCGCACGCACCGCGGCCGTACCTACCACCACTGGCAGACCGAGCACGACAACCCGGTCGAGTCCTTCGCCTTCGCCCGCAAGTCCAGCGAGCACCTGCACTCGCTGCGCGAGAGCCGCTGCGGCGACTGACGCCTGACGGCACACACGTGTGGGGCCCGGTTCCAGGAACCGGGC